>CALXAK010000031.1 GCA_944386255.1 uncultured Clostridia bacterium | reverse complement strand
CGCCGGAAAGGCCGACTATGTCACCAATGTCCCAGGTCTTGAACTCCCGGAAGGTCTCCTCCCCCACATCATCCAGCCGGACATAGGCCTGGAGCCTGCCGGCGCTGTCCTGGATGTGGATGAAGTTCGCCTTGCCCATGTTGCGCCAACTGACTATGCGGCCGGCCACCGACACGGTTTTGCCCTCAAAGCTCTCGTAGTCGTTGACCACCTCGCTCGAGAGGGCCGAGACCTCAAACTTTGTGACAACAAAGGGGTCCAGGCCCCTTTGCTTAAGGTTCATTAGCTTGTCCACCCTAACCTGGCGCAGCTCGTTCTCCTGCCGGCCGTCCGAAGGCAGCTGTTCCACTTCTCTATACCTCGCTAAAAATCAGTTGATGGATTCCTTGTGCATCTCGATGCCGGTGATTTCGTAGCGGATCACCGCGCCGCTGGGGACGGTTATCTCCACCTGATCCCCCACCTTTTTGCCGATGAGAGCTCTGCCCACCGGGCTCTCGTCGGAAATCTTGCCGCTCTCGGCGTCCACCTCGGAGGAGCTGACGATGATGAACTGCTCCTCGTCCCCGAAGTCCAGGTCCTTCACCTTGATTATCCGGCCAATGCCGGCGATGTCGGTGGTGATGTCGCTCTCGTCCAGCAGCTTTACCAACGGCAGCATCTTCTCCAGCTGGGCGATGCGCGCCTCCACAATGGCCTGCTCGTTCTTGGCGGAGTCGTACTCGCTGTTCTCGGACAGGTCGCCATAAGAGAGCGCCACCTTTATCTTCTCGGCTATCTCTTTGCGCCGGTTGGTCTTGAGATCATCCAGCTCCTTCTCCAGGGCCCTGAGGCCGGAGGGGCTCATAATAATTTCCTTGGACAAAAAACAACCCTCTTACATATTCAAATTGCGGCGCTCCGCCGCAGATTCTATGATTATATTCTATACAAAAGTTCCTGTCAAGTTGCGCACAAATGCAATCTCCGGGCCCACGAGAGGCGGGCCCGGAGGCAGGTTGCGGGGTTTGTTCTCCTACCGGTTCAAGGAGGAGATTACGTCCACCGCGCGCTTGTACTGGGCGTCGGTGAGGTAGTCGGGTAGGTCGTTTGAGAGCTCAAAGCCCTCCCCCGGCTCCACCTCGTAGTCCGGCTTTACGCCGGCGCCGTGGTAGCTGCCGCTCTCCGGGGCCAGCAGCATTGCCACCGTGAGGTCGAGCCCCGAGCCGTCGGTGAGCTGGTAGAGGGTCTGCATACTGCCCTTGCCGGCGGTGGTGCTGCCCACCACGCTGCAGTTGGCGGAGTCGGCCAGCACCGCGGCCACCAGTTCGGAGTAGCCGGTGGTGCCGGAATCCACCAGCACCACAATGGGCTTGTCAATGCACTCGGCGTCGGAGGTGTAGAGCACCTTGGTGCTGCCGTCCCGGTACTGGGCCGAGACGGTGGTTCCTGCGGGCAGCAGCTGGTCGAGTATGTCCGCCGCCACCTGGGGGTCATACCCCCCGAAGAGGCCGCGCAGGTCCAGCACAAGGCCCGGAGAACCCGCCTTCTCCATCTGCTCCAGCGCCCGCTGGAACTGGTTTGCGGTGGTGTCGCAGAAGGACTTTATGCGGATGTAGAAGTGGTCGTCCTCCTCGCTGTAGATGACCGAGTCCATCTCGATGCTGCTGCGGGTGAGCTCCACCTCGTGCTCCTCGGTGTTGCGGGTGTAGGTGACGGTAACGCGGCTGCCCTCCTCACCCTCCAGCAGGGCTCTCGCGGAGGCCTCGTCCATAGAGGAGATGTTGTTGCCGCCCACGTCTATTATTACGTCCTGCTCCAGCATTCCCGCCTCGTTGGCGGAGGAGCCGTCGTACACCTTGGTTACCACAAAGTAGCCGCTGATGCTGTCCTTCACCACCTCCACGCCGATGGACACAGCCATGCCCTCGGCCTGTTTCCTGCGCTGCTCTATCTCGGCGGCGGTGAGGTAGGTGGTGTCCGGGTCACCGAGGCCCTCGATGTACCCGTCCCCAACCGCGTCCCTTATAGCGGAGGGGTCGGTCTCGTAGTAGAAGTTGGCCGCCACGACGCTGTTCATCTCGTAGAGCTTGTCGTACATGGAGGCGCTGGACTTAACGCTTATGACCTTGCTGTCAAAGAGGTTCATGGAGGCGATGACCGACACCGAAGCGGTGATGGCCATGGCGAGGAATATGAGTGCGGCCGCCACCCCCACAGAAATCTTCTTGTTCATGTGCTCCCTCGCTTTTCAAAGGATGAGGCGGGATTAGGTGCCGTAGCTCACCATGGTCTCAGGGTCTATCTTCTCGCCGTTTATGCGGATCTCGAAGTGCAGGTGGGGTCCGGTGGAGTTGCCGGTGGAGCCCACCGCCCCAATGGGGGTGCCCTGGGCCACCCAGTCACCGACCTGTACGTAGATGGCGTCCAGGTGTCCATAGAGGGTCTTGTAGCCGCCGCCGTGGTCGATTATTACGTAGTGGCCGTAGCCGGTGGTGCCGTAGTAGGCGGTGGTGACCTGGCCGGTGTTGGAGGCGATGGCGTTCTGGCCGCGGATGCCAACGCCAGCCGCGTTGCTGCCGGCAATGTCCATTCCTCCGTGGAAGTTGGGCTGGCCGAAGAGGGTCCTCCAACCGTAGGGGGAGGATATCCAGCTGTAGCCCGGCACCGGCCAGGCGTAGTAGCCGCCAACATAGTCAATGTCGCTGTTCTCGGCCATGAGGGCGTCGATTATCTTCTCCTGCTCCTCGCGAAGCCGCAGCAGCTCGTCGTAGTCCTCCTGCTTGGCGGCCTGCTCGGCCTGTACTTCGGTGAGCTCGCCGTTGGCCTCCTGGTAGAGGGCGGCCAGCTGGCTGTAGAGCTCCTCGCGCTCCTGCTTGTCCTGCTCCAGCTGCTCCAGCTCCTCGCTGATGGCGGCCTTGGCCTCCTCCAGCTCCTGCTTCTGCTGAATCAGCTGGTCCATCATGTCGGTGTCCCGCTGGGCGATGCTGGAGATGTTGTCGGCGGTGACAAGGAACTCCGAGAAGGTGTCGCAGCCCAGCAGCACCGAGAGGCTGGAAGCGGTGTTGTTCTTATACATTGAGACCAGCCGCTCCTTGAAGAGGGCGTAGGTCTCGTCGTAGTTCCGCTGGGTCTCGTCGATAAGCATCTGCTTCTCCGAGAGCTCGGTCTGCTTGAGCTCAATCTTGGTGTTGGTGAGCTCCAGCTCCTCCTCCACCAGCGCCCTGCGCTGGGCGTAGGTGTTGGCCTTGTACTGGGCGGCCTCCACCTCGTCCTCAATTTCGGCCAGCTGGGCCTCCAGCTCGGCCTTTTTCTTGTTTATCTCGGCGATGGCGACGTTGGCGGCCTGTATCTGCTCCTCCACCGTCAGGGCGCCGGTGGAAACGGTGCCGAGGGCGAAGAGGGATGCCACCACCAGCAGCAGCGCCAAAGTCCTTTTTAAAATGCTCATTTCAGGTCCTCGCTTGCAAATGGGAAAGGGAAAACTATACCCGCAGGTATTTCTTTATGGAGCTCCAGCTGCCGAAGGCGCCCACAATGCAGCCCGAAAGCAGGAACCCGCCGGCGAACCAGTACCAGATTTCGCCAAAGGGGATTATGCCGTCCGACACGGCGCTGACCCACGGGATTATGGACTCGCTCAGCAGCCTGCCGATGACGCCGTACACCCCGAACAGCACTCCAAAGGCGAGCACCGCGGCCACAAGACCTATGACCATGCCCTCCACCACGAAGGGCAGGCGTATGAAGCCGTTGGTAGCTCCGACGTATTTCATTATGTTTATCTCCCGGCGCCTTGAAAAGACGGTGAGGCGCACGGTGTTGCCTATGACCACGAGGGAGGTGAGCAGCAGTATGCCGATTATTATGGCGGCCAGCACGGTGAGGGTGCGCTCAACTCCGGTGAGGGTCTCGGCGAGGTAGGTGGGGGAGGATACCGACTCCACCCCGGCCATGCTCTTGCAGCGGGCCTCTATCTCCGAGAGCCTGCCAAGGTCCAGAAGGGTCACCCTGAGCGACGCGGGCAGGGGGTTGTCGTCCTCGAGGCCGTCCAGCAGAGAGCCGTCCTCCCCGAGCCAGTCCTTCTGCTCCTCCAGCGCCTCCTCCTTGGAGACATACCGGACCTCCTGCACCCCCTCCATGGCCTCGATCTCGACGGACATGGAGTCGGCCTGCTGGCGGGTGGTCTCGTCGTAGAGGTAGACCACCATCTCGTTCTGGCTCTCCACGGCGAGGAACAGGTCCTGCACGTTCATCGAGAGCAGCAGCGCCCCGCCCACCAGAATGAAGCAGGCGGTGAGGATGCCCATGGAGGCGAAGGACATAAGATGGTTGAGCCAGACGTTTACAATGCCCTGTTTTACAAGATATTTAAAGCTGCTGCCTCTCACTCCAGGACACCTCCCATCCTCGAAGTGTCGCTGCTGACACGCCCGTGGTCTATCTGGACCACCCTCTGGTGGAATTCTCGAACCAGCTCGTGCTCGT
>CALXAK010000030.1 GCA_944386255.1 uncultured Clostridia bacterium | reverse complement strand
CCGCGGCCCACCCGCACAGGGGACACAAGGTTGGTGTTGCAGCCTATAAAGGCGTAGTCCTCCACCGTGCAGCGGTTTTTGCTCTCGCCGTCGTAGTTCACCACCACCACCCCGCAGCCGAAGTTGCAGTAGCGGCCCACGTCGCTGTCCCCGATGTAGGTGAGGTGGGCAAGGGAGGTCCCCTCGCCTATGCTGGAGTTTTTGATCTCCACAAAGTCCCCTATCTTTACCCGGTCGCCAATGGCGCTGCCGGGGCGGATCTGCACAAACGGGCCGATTTTGGCCCCCGAGCCTATGGTGGAGTCAAAGCCCTGGCTGGAGTTGAACTCGGTGTCCTCCCCCACCGTCACGTTGCAGAGCAGGGAGTTGGGGCCGATGACGCTGCCCCGGCCAACCCGTGTGCTGCCGTAGAGCACCGTCCCGGGCAGTATGGTGGCTCCCGGGGCTATCTCCACGTCCGGGCCGATCACCACCCCGTCCCGCTTCACAAAATGCACCCCCCGCTCAAGGTGCCGCAGTATCGCCCTCTCGGCGGCGATGTCGTTGAGGTTCAAAAGGTGCAGCGGGCTGTTGGCCCCCAGCACCACGTCGGGGGAGGAGGCGGTGAAGCACTCCACCCGCTTGCCCTCCCGGGAGAAGATGCCGATGGTGTCGGTGAGGTAGTACTCCCCCTTGCGGTTGTCGTTGGTGATGCGGCCGAGGGCCTCTATGAGCTGGTCGGTCCTGAACCAGGCCGCCCCGGAGTTTATTTCGTCTATGCGCCTTGTGGCGTCGTCGCAGTCCAGCTCCTCCACAATGGCGCTCATGCGCCCGTTGCGCCGGACTATCCTGCCGTAGCCGGTGGGGTCCTTGACCCGGGCGGATATCACCGTCTCGCAGGCTCCGCTCTGCCGGTGCAGCTCCAGCGAGCCCAGCACCGCCTCCCGGTCCATGAAGGGGGCGTCCCCCAGCAGCACCAGGGTGTCCTGCCCCCGGCGGGCCTCCAGGAAGCCGAGGGCGGAGCGCACCGCGTGCCCGGTGCCGAGCCTCTCCCGCTGCCAGCAGACGCTGCAGCTGCCCTCAACCGCACTTTCCACGTCCGGGTTGGAGACCACGCAGCAGATGTCGGCAATGCCGCTCTGCCGGGCGGTGTCCACCACCCAGAGCAGCATGGGCTTGTAGGCCACCTCGCACAGCACCTTGGAGGAGCGGGCGAACATCCGCTTGCCGTCCCCGGCGGCCAGTATAACGCAGTTGGTGTTTTCCATTTAAGAACCTCGCCCGGCGGGCCTCCCCGCCGCAAAAACTACCCCGGCCGCTCGCGGCAACACCGGGGAGAGAACGTCTATTGGCAACACTATTATCGCAGAGTTTACCTCTCATTTCAAGGCTTATGAAGATAATAGCCAAATAATCCCCGGCGGTATGGAAAAGCGTGCCAAAATATGTTATAATACAGCGACGCATAATGCGCGCGGAAATTAAAGAAATATCAAGTAAAGGAAAAAGGAAGGAACAGCTTTATGAGCCACAAGTATGTGTACCTCTTTTCCGAGGGCAACGGCTCCATGCGGGAGCTGCTGGGCGGCAAGGGCGCAAACCTCGCCGAGATGACCAACCTTGGCCTGCCGGTGCCCCAGGGCTTCACCGTCACCACCGAAGCCTGCACCAAGTACTACGAGGACGGCCGCGCTATCAACGACGAAATCCAGGCCCAGATAATGGAGTACGTTGAGAAGATGGAGGGCATCACCGGCAAGAAGTTCGGTGACCTCGAGAATCCGCTGCTGGTGTCGGTGCGCTCCGGCGCCCGGGCCTCCATGCCCGGCATGATGGACACCATCCTCAACCTGGGCCTCAACGAGCAGGTGGTGGAGGTAATGGCCCGCCGCTCCGGCAACCCCCGCTGGGCCTGGGACTGCTACCGCCGCTTCATCCAGATGTACTCCGACGTGGTCATGGAGGTGGGCAAGAAGTACTTTGAGCAGCTCATCGACAAAATGAAGGCCCAGCGCGGCGTCTCCCAGGACGTGGAGCTCACCGCCGAGGACCTCAGGGAGCTGGCGGAGCAGTTCAAGGCCGAGTACCGGGCCAAGATTGGCGAGGAGTTCCCCACCGACCCCAAGCAGCAGCTCATGGGCGCCATCAAGGCGGTGTTCCGCTCCTGGGACAACCCCCGGGCCAACGTCTACCGCCGGGACAACGACATCCCCTACTCCTGGGGCACCGCAGTCAACGTCCAGGAGATGGTGTTCGGCAACCTGGGCGACACCTCCGGAACCGGCGTCGCCTTCACCCGCAACCCCGCCACCGGCGAAAAGAAGCTGTTCGGCGAGTTCCTCATGAACGCCCAGGGCGAGGACGTGGTGGCCGGCGTGCGCACACCCCAGCCCATCGCCATGCTGGAGCAGGAGATGCCGGAGGTCTACAGCCAGTTTGTTGAGATCTGCAACATCCTCGAGAACCACTACCACGACATGCAGGACATGGAGTTCACCATAGAGGACCGCAAGCTCTACATGCTCCAGACCCGCAACGGCAAGCGCACCGCCACCGCCGCGCTCAAGATAGCCTGCGCCCTGGTGGACGAGGGCATGATAGACGAGAAGCAGGCGGTGCTCATGATAGAGCCCCGCACCCTGGACACCCTGCTGCACCCCCAGTTCGACCAGCAGGCCCTCAAGCAGGCGAAGCCGCTGGCAAGGGCGCTGGCAGCCTCCCCGGGAGCGGCCTGCGGCCGCATCGTCTTTACCGCCGAGGACGCCAAGGAGTGGGCGGCCCGGGGTGAAAAGGTGGTGCTGGTGCGGCTCGAGACCAGCCCCGAGGACATCGAGGGCATGAAGGCCGCCCAGGGCATACTCACCGTCCGCGGAGGCATGACCTCCCACGCCGCGGTGGTTGCGAGGGGCATGGGCACCTGCTGCGTGTCCGGCTGCTCCGCCATCGTGATGGACGAGCAGAACAAGACCTTCACCCTGGAGGGCAGGACCTACCGGGAGGGCGACTGGCTGTCGCTGGACGGCTCCACCGGAAACATCTACGACGGAAAGATCCCCACCGCCGACGCCACCATCAGCGGCGAGTTCGGCCGGGTGATGGACTGGGCGGACAAGTACCGCCAGATGGGCGTGCGCACCAACGCCGACAACCCCGCCGACGCCGCGAGGGCCGTCTCCCTCGGCGCCGAGGGCATCGGCCTCTGCCGCACCGAGCACATGTTCTTCGAGGAGGACCGCATCCCCGCCATAAGGGAGATGATCTGCTCCGACACCCCCGAGCAGCGCAAGGCCGCCCTTGCAAAGCTGGAGCCCATGCAGCAGGGCGACTTTGAGAAGATGTACGAGGCGCTGGAGGGCCGGCCCATGACCGTGCGCTTCCTCGACCCGCCTCTGCACGAGTTCGTCCCCACCGAGGAGAAGGACATTGAGCTGCTGGCCAGGGCCCAGGGCAAGACGGTGGCGGAGATAAAGGCCATCATCGCCTCGCTCCACGAGTTCAACCCCATGATGGGCCACCGGGGCTGCCGCCTTGCGGTCACCTACCCCGAGATCGCCGAGATGCAGACCGAGGCGGTCATCCGCGCCGCCCTCAACGTCCAGGCCGCCCACCCCGACTGGAAGGTGGAGCCTGAGATAATGATCCCGCTGGTGGGCGAGGTCAAGGAGCTCAAGTTCGTAAAGGACGTGGTCACCTCCACCGCCGACCGGATAATCTCCGAGGCCGGCAGCGATATGCACTACAAGGTGGGCACCATGATCGAGATCCCCAGGGCCGCCATCACCGCCGACGAGATCGCCAAGGAGGCGGAGTTCTTCTCCTTCGGCACCAACGACATGACCCAGATGACCTTCGGCTTCTCCCGCGACGACGCGGGCAAGTTCCTGGAGGCCTACTACGACAACAAGATATATGAGAACGACCCCTTCGCCCGTCTCGACCAGATAGGCGTGGGCCGGCTCATCAAGATGGCCTGCGAGCTGGGCCGCAGGACCCGCCCCGACATCAAGCTCGGGG
>CALXAK010000029.1 GCA_944386255.1 uncultured Clostridia bacterium | reverse complement strand
GTGGCAGATGCTGACCATGCTGTCCAGCTGGCAGCTGCGCTGGTCAAAGTCCAGCAGCAGCTGGCGGAACTCGCCGTAGCTGCCGGCAGCCTTCAGCGCTTCTATGGTGCCGGCTATGTCCCGCCGCAGCGCCTCAAAGTCGGGGCGCTGGTAGGCGAGGGTGGGGAAGGTGAAGTTTTCCATAATGCCTCCGATGGTGTTTTTTTAAGAGTATACCACCTGGCGGCCCTTTAAAAAAGCCCGGCCGGCCCGCTTTTTTGCCCGCGGGCAAAAAAGCGCCCCCAGACCCAGAGGGTCCGGGGGCGGCCCCGGGCCGCAGGCCCGGGGGGCCGGCCGCCGCTATGGGCGGGGCTTAAAAGTCGTCAAAGAACGCGTCGTTGTAGGTGGGGTCGGAGTCCTGCTGGGGCTGGAAGTTGTTGCCCCGGGAGAGGCGCTTTCTGCGGCCCTTGCCCTTGGCGGTGGCGAGAGCGTACTCCCCGCCTCCCTGGTCCTGGCCGCCGTCGTAGTCGTCGTCCCGGCGGTTCTTGCGGTCCATGGCAACCGCCACGCCGCCCACAATCAGCGCCACCGCCGCCGCGCCGATGCCCACCCACAGCCAGGGGAACCCGCCCCCGCCGGAGGAGCCGTCATCATCGTCGGTGGGGTGCACGGTGGCCCCGCCGGAGGAGTTGGAGATAAAGGTGGCCACAATGGTGGTGTCCGCCGCCGGCATGGTGAAGGTGGTGGTGGCGGCCTTGGGGTCGGCAAAGCTGCCGCCCGCGGTGGAGACCCAGCCCGAGAAGGTGTAGCCCTCCTCGGCGGTGGCGGTCACCGTCACCTGGCCCCCCGCCTTGGCGGTGGGGGCGGACACCGTCACCTTGCCGCCGGTGGTGAGCTCGGCGGAGATGATGTACTCGGCGTTGGGGTCAACGGTGGGGGTCTCTCCCTCCTCCCCGCCGGAGGGGGTGGTGGAGCCGCCGCTGGGCTTCTCCTCCTCGTCCTTGTCGTCGTCGGTGGAGGAGCTGCTGCTCTTTACGAACACCGCCGACACGGTGACGTCCTCGTCCGGCATCACAAAGTCGGTGGCGTAGTAGTAGCGGCTGTTGAGGGTGCCGGAGCCGTCGGTGTACCAGTAGTTGAGGGTGTAACCCTTGTCCGCCGCCGACACCAGCCGGATGACATCCCCCGCGTAGTACTCGCCGCTGACGGTGGAGGTCATGGTGTTGTCGTAGCCGGAGGAGATGCTTATGCTGCCGTTGCTGGGGTCACCGAGGGTGAGCTTGTGCTTGACCAGCTTTTTAAAGTTGGCGCTCACGGTGCAGTTGCCGGCGGGCATGGTAAAGGTGGTGGTGGCGTCGGTGGTGGAGGAGAAGGAGCCGCTGTCGCAGCTCCAGCCGGTGAACCGGTAGCCCTCCGCCGCGGTGGCGGTGAGGGTGACGGTGGTGCCGGAGGAGTAGCTGCCCCCGGAGGTCACGCTGCCGCCGGTGCTGCTCACCGTGCCGTCGGTCACCGCCTGGGTGGCCAGGGAAGAGGTGGTCACGCTCTGGGCAAAGCTCGCGGACACCGAGAGGCTTGCCGCCGTCTGGCCGGTGAGGGTCTGGGTGGTGGAGCCGGTGTACACCGTCCCGCCGATGGTTATGCTGCTCACGGTGTAGCCGGAGGAGGGCTTGGCGGTCACGGTAATGTCATAGCTGGTGGTGTAGGTTATGTTGTTGGCGGCGGAGCCGGAGACGTCCCCGCTGCTCCAGATGGTGCTGCCGCCCTCGCTCACGCTCACCGAAACGGTGCCGCCGGACCCGGCGCTCACCGATATGGCGCTCTCGGCCGCAAGTGCGGGGGCGCAAAGGCAGCTGAGGGCTATTATCAGCGCAAGAACCGCCGCAGTGCCGCGTCTAATGCTTTTCATCTGTTGCTCCTCCTTAAGAGCTGGGATGTTGTCTGCGGCCGGGGCCGCATTCAGTTGCCCTATATTATAGCGAAATATTTTGAATAATACAATCAGTATTCCCGCCGCCGGGAGCGGGCGCCCCGCCCCAGCGCCCTGCCGGGCCGGTCCGCCGCCCGCCGGGAACGGCGTTTGTCCCACCGTCCGGCTTTTAAAAGAGCGGCCGCCATACGGGCTGGGCATGGCGGCGGGTTTCAAACAGCTTTTCAGTCCTTGCGGTGGAGCATCTTGGCCCGCTGGGAGTTGGAGAGCACCGCCTTGCGCAGCCGCAGCGACTTCGGGGTCACCTCTATCATCTCGTCCTCCGAGATGAACTCTATGCAGGCCTCAAGGCTCATCCTCTTGGCCGGGGTCAGGCGCAGGGCGTCGTCCGAGCCGGCGGCCCGGGTGTTGGTTATGTGCTTTCTCTTGCAGACGTTCACCACCAGGTCCTCCGGCTTGGGGCTCTCGCCCACGATCATCCCCTCGTAGACCTGGGTGCCGGGGGTTATGAACAGCGCCCCCCGCTGCTGGGCGTTGAAGAGGCCGTAGGTCACCGCCTCCCCCGCCTCGTAGGCAATGAGCGAGCCGGTGGGCCGGCGCTGGATCTCCCCCTGCTGGGGCCGGTAGGAGTCGAACACCGCGCTCATGACCCCCTCGCCCCGGGTGTCGGTGAGGAACTCGCTGCGGTAGCCGAACATCCCCCTCGAGGGCACAAGGTACCGCAGCCTCACCCGGCTGCCCACCGGGTTCATGTCCAGCAGCTCCCCCTTGCGGGAGCCCAGCTTCTCCATCACCGGGCCCACATAGTCCTGGGGCAGGTCGCAGACCACCTCCTCAAAGGGTTCGCAGACCACTCCGTCAATCTCCCGGGTGAGCACCCTGGGCGCGCCAACGCCGAACTCGTACCCCTCCCGGCGCATGTTTTCAATGAGGATGGACAGGTGCATCTCCCCCCGGCCGGACACCCGGAATGCCTCGGTGGTGTCGGTGGGGGCCACCCGCAGCGACACGTCCCGCAGCAGCTCCCGGCGCAGCCGGTCCCCCAGGTGCCGGGAGGTGACAAACTTCCCCTCCCGCCCGGCAAAGGGGCTGTTGTTCACCGAGAAGGTCATCTCCACCGTGGGCTCGGAGATCTTCACAAAGGGCAGCGGCTCCGGGGCCTCCACCGAGCAGACGGTGTCCCCGATGGTTATGTCCGGTATTCCGGAGAGGCAGACGATGTCCCCCGCCGACGCCTCCTCCACCGCCTGGCGCTCCAGGCCCTCAATGGAGTAGAGGTTCACCACCTTGGCCCTGCGGGGCGGGTGGTTGCCGTGGTAGTCGCAGACCAGCACCTCCTGGTTCTTCTCCACACGGCCGCGCTCAATCTTGCCGATGCAGATGCGCCCCACATAGTCGTTGTAGTCGATGGAGCTCACCAGCAGCTGCAGCTCCCCCTCGGGGGCGGCAGGGGGGTCGATGTGCTCCACAATGGTCTTGAAGAGGGGGGAGAGGTCCTCGAAGGGCCCGTCCTCGCTGAGGGACGCGGTGCCGTTGCGCCCGGAGCAGAACAGCACCGGGCTGTCCAGCTGGCTGTCGTCGGCGTTGAGGTCTATGAGCAGCTCCAGCACCTCGTCCACCACCTGGTAGATACGGGCGTCCGGCTTGTCTATCTTGTTCACCACCACAATCACCTTGTGGCCCAGCTCCAGCGCCTTCTGCAGCACAAAGCGGGTCTGGGGCATGGGCCCCTCGGCGGCGTCCACCAGCAGCAGCACCCCGTCCACCATCTTGAGCACCCGCTCCACCTCGCCGCCAAAGTCGGCGTGGCCCGGGGTGTCTATCACGTTTATCTTTACGTTTCCATAGTGTATGGAGGTGTTCTTGGAGAGGATGGTTATGCCCCGTTCCCGCTCAAGGTCGCCGGAGTCCATCACCCGCTCCGCCACCACCTGCCCGGCTCTGAAGATGCCGCTCTGCTTCAGCATCTCGTCCAGCAGGGTGGTCTTGCCGTGGTCAACGTGGGCCACAATGGCTATGTTCCTCAGGTCTTCTCTCGTTTTCATGCTCCCTATCAACTCCTTATAAAAGCAACATATTATACGATTTTTTGGCGTATATGTCAAATCTCGCCGGAACTTTTTGGGCAGAACGATGAACCCGCCCCCTTTGCTTCCGCCGCGGCAGGTTGTATAATGGCAGTTAGTAAAAAACCGCCGGGGCGCTCTGCAGCCGCCCCAAAAGGAGGAACCGCCCATGTCCTACATCA
>CALXAK010000028.1 GCA_944386255.1 uncultured Clostridia bacterium | reverse complement strand
CCCTGGTGGTCACCAACGGGAAGAAGGAGCAGTTCCCCGAGGGTGCGGCCGTGGTGGAGCTGCCCGCCGCTCCGGAGGGCTACGAGTGGCTCATGCCCCTCATGGACTATGTGCCGGTGTCGCTGCTTGCGGGCTACTGCTCCTCCCTCGCGGGCCGCAGGTTCTTCAACTCCATCGACCCCGAGACCTGGGTGTGGGACAACACCACCAACTGGAGCGCCCCCGGCAGCATGACCATCGGCACCAGCAAGGTGGAGATCCACGCCTAAAGGAGGAGAGAGCATGCTTTACAAAAGGGAACTTACCACCACCTTCAAGGGCTACCCCTCCATCACCGCCGAGGTCAACCAGCTGGTGGCCGAGAGCGGGGTGAAGAACGGCCTTTGCATAGTCTCGGTGCCCCACACCACCGCCGGGCTCTGCATCACCTCCTTCTGGGACAAGCGGGGCCTTGACGACCTCAACAACGAGATAGACCGCAACATCCCCACCCGGGTCAGCTACAAGCACCAGGACTCCCCCTACGACGCCTCCGGCCATGTAAAGTCCGCCATGATGGGCACCTCCAAGACCCTCATCATCAAGGACGGCAAGCTGGTGCTGGGCTCCAGCCAGGGCCTCGTGTTCATGGAGTTTGACGGCCCCCGAAAGAGGGAGTTCTACGTCCAGATCCTGGAGACCAAGTGAGGAGGCGGCAGTATGTATTTAGCTAAAAGAGACGTAAACACCGTATATATGGGCATGCACGACATAACCGACGCGGTGCGGGAAGAGGTGCAGAAGAGCGGGGTAAAGGACGGGGTGTGCCATGTGTCCATGCTGCACTCCACCGCCGGGCTCATGGTCTGCTGCCGCCGGAGCGAGGCGCTGGAGGACATAATGCAGGACATAGAGCGCATGGTCCCCACCCGCGTGGACTTCCGCCACCGGGAGACCGCCTCCGACGCCGGCGGCCATGTCAAGACCGCCCTCACCAACAGCCAGGTCTCCTTTATCGTGGAGGACGGGCAGCTGGTGCTGGGAGAGCAGCAGGCCATAGTCTTTGCCGAATTCGACGGGCCCCGTCCCCGCAGCTACTATGTGGGCGTCACCGAGGGTTAAATAAGAGAGGAAGATGAAAATGGATAAAATGACCTACGCAGAAAACCCCCTGAGGCTGCAGTGCATGAGCCTGCCCGAGCTCTGTGAGGACCAGATAGCCGGGGTGCTGAGGGGCCTTGAGACCACCATCCCCGCCGAGGTTATAAAGGGCTGCCGCCGGGTTATCGTCACCGGCTGCGGCGACTCCTACCTCGCCGCCAGGGCCTGCATCCCCGCCTTTTCAAAGTTCAACAAGGCCTTCGGCAACAACTTCTCCTACATGCGCTGCATAGAGGTCTCCCGCCTTGTGGACTTTGAGGCCTCCGCCCAGAACAACCCCTCCACCCTGGTGGTGGCGGTGAGCGCCTCCGGCGGCCCCCGCCGTGTGTCCGAGGCGCTGCAGCGCGCAAGGCACTATGGCTGCAAGACCCTGGCCCTCACCAACCGGCCGGAGTCCCCGGCCGCCCAGAGCGCCGAGTACAGCCTCATAGTCAACACCCCCGACTTCCCCAACGCCAGCCCCGGCCTTCGCAACTACTACGCCTCCCTCACCGGCCTCTACGCTCTCGCCGCCTACATGGGCGAGGCCAAGGGCCTCTCGGAGAAGGGTGCGCTGCAGGGCCTCATGGACGCCATCCGGGAGTACACCGCCGCCTTCGCAAAGGAGCTCGAGCGCATCGACGACCAGATGTTCCGCCTCGCCAACGAGTGGAAGGGCTTTGAGAAGTTCGAGTCGGTGGCGGACCACATCAACTACACCAGCGCCTACTTCATCGGCGCCAAGTTCGTGGAGGTGTCCGGCATAATGTGCGCCACCATGGACTCGGAGGACTGGTGCCATGTCAACTTCTTCGCCCACGACCCCCAGCACATGGGCACCATTGTGGTGGCCAGCCTCGGGGACCCCAACCGCTCCCGCATCGCCGAGACGGTGCACCAGATGCGCAACGTGGAGCGCCCGGTGCTGTTCATAGCCGACGGCACCCTGGAGGAGTTCGGCATTGAGGACGAGGGCGTGGAGCTCTGCCTGGTGCCCAAGGCCCCCGAGGGCTACGAGTTCCTGGCCCCCATGCTCAACTACCTGCCCGGCGCCATCCTGGCCTCCTTCCACTCCGCCCTCAACGGCGAGCCCTACTTCCGCGGCCCGGACGCCCCCCAGCGCAGGGTGCCCTCCCCCATAGCCACCAGCAACATCGAGCTGGTCTGAGGAGGTGCCGAAATGCTGGTAAAAAAGACAGTTAAAACCGACGCCCCCGGCCTCTATGAGATCACCGCCGAGGTCAAGGCCGCCGTGGCCGCCAGCGGGGTAAAGGAAGGGCTCTGCGTGGTGTATGTCACCGACGCCGACGCCGCCGTGATGATAACCTCCTTCTGGGACAAGAAGGGCCACGAGGACATCCTGGACGACTACAACCGCATCTTCCCCGCAAGGCTGGACTACCGCTTCGAGCCCTGCAAGGTTCAGGCGGCGGCCCACTCCAAGAGCGCCGTCACCGGTATGTCGCTGGACATCATCATCAGCGGCGGCCAGCCGGCCCTGGGCTCCTCCCAGGGTGTGTTCATCGGGGAGT
>CALXAK010000027.1 GCA_944386255.1 uncultured Clostridia bacterium | reverse complement strand
GATAATTATGCCACAAAGCCCGCCGGAAATAAAGCCGCAGGGCGGCAAAAAGGGCCCTTTCCCGCGGGAAAGGGCCCTTTTTGCCGCCCTGCGGCTTTATTTCCGGCGGGCTTTGTGGCATAATTATCCCAAAACAAACCTGTTCAAGGGAGATCATTATGCAATCCAACGCCATACCCAAGCGCAGTGAGGTCCCCGAGGAGCTCACCTGGAACCTGTCGGACCTGTTTGAGAGCGACAGCGCCTGGCTGGAGGAGTACGAGGCCATGCAGCAGCTGCCCGCAAGGCTGGAGGAGTACAGGGGCCGCCTGGAGGAGAGCCCCGAAATGCTGCTGGGCTACTTTAAACTGCAGGACGAGATAAGCCTCCGGGCGGCGAGGCTGCGCACCTACGCCAACTGCCGCTCGGACGAGGACACCGCCAACAACCTCTACCAGGACCTCAAGGGCCGGGCCGGCAGCGTGCTCACCGCCATTAGCTCCGCCGGGGCCTTTGCCGCCGCCGAGATAATGGCCCTCCCCCAGCAGCAGCTGGAGGACTTCTTCGCCCGCTGCCCCGGGCTCTCGGAGTACCGCCGCAGCATCCAGCGCATCCGCCGCCGCGCCTCCCACATCCTGCCCCCCGAGCAGGAGAAGCTGCTGGCCGCCGCCGGGGAGATGGCGGGGGCCGCCGGCAGCATCGGCAACGTGTTCCGCAACGCCGACCTCACCTTCCCTTCGGTGGAGGACTCCCAGGGTGTTTCCCACCCCCTCTCCAACGGCTCCTTCGTGCCGCTGCAGGAGAGCCCCGACCGGGAGTTCCGCAGAAGGGTGTTCGAGACCTACTACGGCCGTATAGCCGACTTCCGCAACACCGCCGCCGCCACCCTGGACGCCCAGTTCAAGCAGCTGCGCTACTTTGCCGGGGTCAGGGGCTACAAAAACACCCTCGAGGCCTCCCTGGACGCCACCGAGGTGCCGGAGCAGGTCTACCACAGCCTCATCGAGGCGGTGCACCGCAACCTGCCCGCCATGTATCGCTATGTGGCGCTGCGCCGGCGGATGCTGGGGGTGGATGAGCTGCACATGTACGACGTCTACGCCCCCATGGTGCCGGAGGCCGCCGCCGACATCCCCTTCCAGCAGGCCAAGGACACGGTGCTTAAGGCCCTCGGAGTGCTGGGAGAGGACTACACCGCCATACTCCGGGAGGGGTTTGAAAACCGCTGGATAGATGTGCTGGAGAACCAGGGCAAGCGCTCCGGGGCCTACTCCACCGGCGGCGCGAGGCCCCACCCCTATGTGCTGCTCAACTACAAGAACACCCTGGACAACCAGTTCACCCTGGCCCACGAGATGGGCCACGCCCTGCACAGCTACCACTCCTCCCACGCCCAGCCGGTGTCCACCTCCGGGTATGTAATCTTTGTGGCGGAGGTGGCCTCCACCTGCAACGAGGTGCTGCTCATGCGCTACCTGCTGGAGCGCACCGAGGGGAGAAGGGAGCGGGCCTACCTCATAAACCACTTCCTCGACACCTTCAAGGGCACCCTCTACCGCCAGACCATGTTCGCCGAGTTCGAGCTGGCCATGGGCCGCATGAGCGAGCGGGGGGAGACCCTCACCGCTGAGGCCCTGAGCCGGGAGTACCTGCGGCTCAACCAGCTCTACTTCGGCCCGGACATGGTCTCCGACCCCGGCATTGCGGTGGAGTGGGCCAGGATCCCCCATTTCTTCTACAACTACTACGTGTTCCAGTACGCCACCGGATTCTCCGCCGCGGTGGCCATCGCCAACCGCATAAGGGACCTCGGCGCCCCGGCGGTGGAGGACTACAAGCGCTTCCTCTCGGCGGGCTCCAGCGCCGACCCCATCTCCCTGCTCAGGATAGCCGGGGTGGACATGAGCACCCCCCAGCCGGTGGACTCCGCCCTCGGCCTCTTCCGGGAGCTGGTGGAGGAGCTGGAGAAGTTGGCGGACTGAGCGCCGCCGGAAAGGAGAGGACCCATGCTCAAAGTATCCGACCCCGCCCCCGGCTTCTGCCTGCCGGACCAGAACGGCAGCGAGGTGAGCCTCGGGGACTTTGCCGGCCGAAGGCTGGTGCTCTACTTCTACCCTCGGGACAACACCCCCGGCTGCAGCCGGGAGGCCGCCGCCTTCGCCGCCGCCGCAGAGGAGATAGCCTCCCTCGGCGCGGCGGTGGTGGGGGTGAGCCGGGACTCGGTGGCCTCCCACCAGCGGTTTGCCCAAAAGTACTCCCTGCCCTTCCCCATCCTCTCCGACCCGGAGCTCTCCGCCATCCGGCCCTACGGAGTCTGGCAGGAGAAGAAGCTGGCGGGCAGGGTGTCCATGGGGGTGGTGCGCACCACCTTCATAATAGACCCGGACGGCCGGGTGGAGCAGGTGTTCCAGAAGGTAAAGCCGGACACCGCCGCCCAGCAGGTGCTGCAGTACCTGAAAGGCGAGGGCTGATTCAAATCAGTTAACATGAGGGGCCGGGCGCCCCGAGAGGAGGAAAAGAAATGAAGACGGTATTCGTAAACGGCACTGTGCTGGACGGCACCCGGGAGATGCAGCCCAGGACCGGCCTCGCGGTGGTGGTGGAGGGGGAGAAGATCCTCTCCATCGAGCCGGGGGAGCAAAGCTACCCCGGCTGCCGGGTGGTGGACCTTGAGGGCGGCTACATAATGCCCGGGCTCATCAACATGCATGTGCACATGGCCGGCGACGGCAGGCCCCGGCAGCTCTCCCCCAAGAGCACCGCCAGGAAGCTCCGGCTGCTGCGCAGCAGCTTCGGCCAGAAGCTCATCTTCCGGGCGATAAAGGGCTACGCCAAAACCGAGCTCATGAGCGGCACCACCACCCTTCGCACGGTGGGGGGAGTCGGCACCATGGACACCGACCTTCGCCGGGAGATAGACTCCGGCCGGGCGGTGGGCCCCCGCATCCTCGCCTCCGACCTGTCGGTCACGGTGGAGAACGGCCACGGCGCCGGGACGCTGGGCCTCATCGCCCACACCCCCGAGGAGGCCGCAGCCTTTGTGCGCCAGATCGGCCGGGCCAACCCGGACGTCATCAAGCTCATGATAACCGGCGGCGTAATGGACGCCAAGGTAAAGGGCGAGCCGGGCATACTGCGCATGCAGCCCGAGCTGGTAAGGGCCGCCTGCGACGAGGCCCACCGCCTGGGCTACAAGGTCGCCGCCCACGTGGAGAGCCCCGAGGGGGTCAGAGTGGCGCTGGAGAACGGGGTGGACACCATCGAGCACGGCGCAAAGCCGGACGACGAGATAATCGCCCTCTTCAAGAGCCGCGGAGCCGCCCACATCTGCACCATCTCCCCGGCGCTGCCGCTGGCGGTGTTCGACCCCGAGGAGAACGGGGTGAACGACATCGTGGCCTTCAACGCCAAGGTGGTGTTCGACGGCATCATCGACTGCGCCAAGCGCTGCCTCCAGGAGGGCATCCCGGTGGGCCTCGGCACCGACACCAGCTGCCCCAACGTCACCCACTACGACTTCTGGCGGGAGCTCTGCTACTTTGTAAAGTACTGCGGCGTCACCCCCGCCTTCGCCCTCTACAGCGCCACCCTGGGCAACGCCAAAATTGCCGGCATAGACGGCGTCACCGGCTCCATCGAGGCGGGCAAGTGCGCCGACATGGTGGTCACCCGGGAGATGCCGCTGGACAACTCCGCCGCCCTTCGTTTTTTTTTTAATGATACGGCGACCACCGAGATCTACACCTCCCCAAGGGTCAAAAAGTTCCCGGAGGTGGAGGCGGCCCTGGACAGGGTGCTCTAAACCGCTATCATCCCCACAAACCCACAAAAAGGGCGGGGCCTCGAGATGAGGCCCCGCCCTTTGCCGTCCGCCCCCGCCGGTCAGGCCAGCAGGACGTTTACAGCTATTATCAAAAACCGGTGCAGAGGGTAGTACCAGTAGAAGAACCACTTTACCGGTCTGCCCCGCTGGCCGTTGTAGAGCGCCATGAAGGGCAGCGCCAGGGCCATGTTGAGCTGCAGGGAGT
>CALXAK010000026.1 GCA_944386255.1 uncultured Clostridia bacterium | reverse complement strand
GCCGGAGGAGGCGGGCTACAGCTTTCTCGACGCCGACCTCTTTCGGCACATGGGCCCCGGAGCGAGGGGGTTTGGGGGCATAGCCGGGGCCAGCCTCAGCCGGTGGTACGGCTCCCGGCGGTTCTGCGGCCGCTGCGGCGGGGCTCTGGTCCCCTACGGCCGGGAGAGGGCCATGGTCTGCGAGAGCTGCGGCCTTGTGGAGTACCCAAAGCTCTCCCCGGCGGTGATCGTGGGGGTGCGAGACGGGGACCGGCTGTTGCTCACCCGCTACCTGCAGGGCTACCGCCACTGGGCGCTGGTGGCGGGCTACTGCGAGGTTGGGGAGAGCCTGGAGCAGACGGTGGCCCGGGAGGTGATGGAGGAGACCGGACTCAATGTGAAGAACCTTAGCTACTTCGCCAGCCAGCCCTGGCCCTTCTCGGACAGCCTGCTCATGGGCTTTTTCTGCGACCTGGACGGCAGCGACCGGGTGACCCTGCAGCAGGACGAGCTCTCGGAGGCCCGCTGGTTCCTCAGGGGGGAGCTGCCGGTGCAGCCCAGCCGGGCGTCCCTCACCTCCTCCATGATAGAGGCATTTGGCCGGGGAGAGGCCTGAACACTGTCCCAAAAATCCCATATTGCGACAAATATCGTACAGCTGCGCCATATTCCCGCAGCAATTAGTGTCCCATAAATATCTCTTTATGATATTTATGGGACACTGTTTTCTACAGGCGGCACAGAGGCTACAAGCGCCCTATCCCACCCGCCGGGCTGACTCATCCCACCAGACGCGGCCCGGGAGGCAGGCGGGGCACAAGGAGCGCGGAGCGGTTCGTGGAAATACACCGCAGGCCATGACCCGGCGCCGGGGCGCGGCACGAAAGGCCGCGGGGAAACCTCCGGCCATGCTGCCGCGGGAGCAGTACCCCGGCCGCGGCGGGGTCGCGCCATGGAAATGCGTCCATGGCCGGGGCATGGTGTTGGAGACAGGGCCGCGGCCGCTTGGGCCACGCGTTTATGCAAGGCACGGTGGGACAAAAGGCTGCGGGGCGGCCTTTGCAGGGATATGCGGTCAACCCTCCACTGCGCAACAAGAGGCCCCGCCGGGGGAATGGCGGGGCCTCTTGCCTTGCAATAGGGGAAATGATGACCCGGTGAAACTGTCACCGTGGTTATATACTATCCCCGGTTTATGACCGAACTGTTATGAGTTTCTGAATAGTTTCGAAAAGTTATTAAATAAACTATTCAATTACTGAGCTCCAGCTGTCAGATCCTTGTAGTTCTCGTAGGAAAAGGCGGTGATTATGTAGCCGTTGTCCTGCTGCTGCAGGGTGTAGACGTAGGTGAACAGCTGGCCTCCGAACTCGTCAATCATCTCCTGGGTGACCTCCCGGCCCTCGTAGAGGTAGTCCTCATACTTCTGCAGGAACAGTGGGTCGGAGAGGTTTATCAGCCGCAGCAGGTACTGGCCGTCGGCGGTTTGGGTGGCGCTCTCGGTGTAGAACCAGATGTCGTCTATGCTCTCGCTGTGGCGGTAGATGCGCCCGGCGGACAGGTCTATCTCATAGGGGTAGTAGTTGCCGGTGAGGGGGCCGTCTATGGCAACCCCCCTGCCGAACACCTCCTCCACCAGCCCCGCCAGCCGCTCATAGGGCAGGTAGTAGGTGTACTCGTCCCCTGCGACGGACAGGAACTCGCTGTCCCCACGCAGCAGCGCCGCGTAGAGCTTGGCGTCGTCGGTGAGCTGGGAGGGGTCGGTGAACTCCTGTGGGGCCACCGTGAAGCAGGCCGCCGCCCGGCACAGCTCCTCAATCTGGTGGTCGGAGAGTATGTCCGGGGGAGTTTCGGGCTGCTGCTCGCCGCCCTCGGCGCCCTCGCCACTCTGCTCGGGCTGCTGCCCGGGCTGCTCCTGCTGCCCCCCTCCGGAGGGGGTCTGCTCCTTTTCGGGGAAAAAGTATTTGCCGCAGCCGCAGAGCAGGCAGAGGGCCAGGGCAAACACCAGGACGATTGCTGTAATTCTCTTCAAAAAGCGTCACCTCCGGCGCTAAAGCGCCACCCGGGGCCGGTCCTGGTCGCCGTCCGCCTTGAACATGGCGAAGCCCTCGAGGCAGCTGGTCTGGATCATGAAATCGGTGTTCTCCATAAGCGGGGGTTCCAGGTAGTTGGGGAGTATGTTCCCCTCCCCCCGCCGTGGCAGAAAGCCCGCCCGGAGCATCAGCTCCTCCGGCAGGCCAAAGGAGTAGATGTCGCAGAATTCCGCCCTCTCCTCCAGCATCTCCCGGTCCAGGTAGCCCCCGCAGAGCGGCAGCTTCTCCCGGTCCCCCAGGTAGTCCACCACCCGCATCACCCGGGCGCCGCCATGCTGGATTGTGCGGTGCACAACAATCCCGAAGCAGCCCTCCCGGTCGCTCATAAGCGCCAGGCGGTAGCGAAGCCAGGGGTTCTCAAGGTAGCGCCAGCGGACATAGTCCCGGTCCTTGTAGGGCCGCTGGGCCCTGAAGCTCTCGAAGGGGAACAGCTCCAGCTGCTCCTCCCGCTCCACCGGCAGCGCCAGTGCCCCCTCCCCCGCCGGGGGCAGGGACGGGTCCCCCACCACCGACAGGCGGCGGCAGGTAATTTCGGGGTTGATGCGGTAGAACTGGGTCATCCAGCCGGTGTGGCAGCCAAGGAAGTTGTAGAGCGGGGCCACCCGGGGCCTTATGTTGTTGCAGCAGAGGGTGCGGCAGCGGGTCAGCTCCCGGATGCCCTCCAGCACCCGCAGGGAGAGCCCCAGGGGGCCGCCCTTTTTGGAGAGAAGGAAGGAGTTGAACACGTCCGGGCCGGGGCCGGAGCTCGCGGGGATGAACCCGCCCACCGACAGCAGCTCCCCCGTGGCCTCCTCCCGGGCGGCGAGGAAGTTTATCCGGCCCCCCCGGCGGTAGTAGTAGTCGAACATGGGGGCATGGTGGATCAGGGGGTGCTTCTCCCCCCAGTTCTTTTCGCAGAACTCCCGCAGCTGCGAAAGCTCCTGCTGCTCGAGGGGGCGGACCGTGGCCGCCATCAGGCGAGCTTGCTCTCGATGAGATCCAGCATCTCCCCAACGTTGCGAAGGCCCTCAACCTCCCCCACCGAGAACTTGATGGAGAAGGCCTTTTCCATGGCCAGCAGCAGGTTAATCTGCTCTAGGGAGTCCCACTCCTCAATGTCGGCGGCGGTGGTCTCGTCGGTGAGGACGATGCTGTCGTCGTCAAAGTTGCGGCGGAAGATGTCGGTGACGCGGGAGACGAGTTCTTCTCTGCTCATTTTAAATAACCTCTTTTTCAGTTTACCTTTATGTGTGTGTTGCGGGGGGTGTAGTCCTCCGGGATGTCGAAGTACCAGCGGCTGTCCTCCCCCTGCTGCTCCAGCAGGGTGAAGCCCAGGGACTGATAGTGGCCGGCAACCATGGAGTTTTTGGGGGTCTTGAGGTAGACGCCGATTATGCGCTGCACCCCCTTTGCCCTGGCGGCCTCCACCAGCTGGTCGAACATGGCGAGCTCCAGGTCCCGCTTGAGCACCCGGCAGCTCATGAGCCAGAGCTCAATCTCCAGCTGACAGCCCTCCACCCGGCCGATTATCTCGCTCACAAGGCCGTTGTCCCCAAACCGGTCCACCAGCCGGCCGCTGAGGGTGACGTGGCCGGGGTCGGCCGCCACCGCCTGCATCTCGCTCACGGTGTAGCGGCGGGTGGTGAGGTTGAACTGGTTGCTCTTGTTGGCGAGGGCGGTTATGCGCTCCATGCGCTCCGGCAGGAAGGGCTCGATGAAGGCCTGCATCTCGAGGGAGTCGAGGTAGCCGCCGTAGTCGGTGAAGCTGGCCTCGGCGGCGGCGCGCTGGGCGTTCTGGGCGTACATCTGGGCGCGCTTGCGGTCGTCCTCCGAGATGGAGACCGGCTCAAAGTAGCCCGCGTGGTCCACCGTCTCGGCGAACCGCTCCGGCAGGTCCACCTCCGGCACCCCCACCCCGGCCCCAAGGGAGCGCACAATCTCCCGCTCGGCGGGGTTGTCGTCCAGGAAGACCAGCGCGTCGGCGCCGATGTTGAGCTGGCGGGCGGCGGCCAGCAGGTTGTTGGCCTTGTCGTTCCAGTTGGCGGTAAACACCGCAAAGTCCTCTACCTTAAGCACCGAGGATGGGTGGGTAAAGCCGCTGCGGGCCACGTCGTCGTCGTTCTTGCTGAGCACGCCCAGCACAATGCCCGCTCCGGTGAGCTCCTTTGCGTAGCTCTGGGTGTCGAGATAGGCGATGCCGCCGGGGGCCTCGGTGCCGAGGGCGATGCCCTCCACCCCCTCGTCCCCTATCACCCCGCCCCAGAGGGTGTTGTCAAGGTCCAGCATCAGCGCCTTTTTGCTGCGGCCGAACACCGCCTTTATCACCGAGGCGGCGCTGTGGCAGAGCAGGGGGATGGCCTCGGGGGACTGGGCGTACTTGTAGCTGTTGTAGTAGCTGGGGTCGCTCCAGCGCTCAAGGCCGTACCAGCTGGAGAGGTAGTTTATGTCGTTGAGGTAGAAGCCGGGGGTGGTCTCGGCGTGGCGGGCGAAGAAGCTGTTCATCTCCCGCACAAACCGCACCCTGCCGGAGGGGTCGCTGGCGGCAAGGTTGCCCAGCACCCGGACCCTCGGGTACTCGAAGTTGTTCATCACCACCGGGCAGCCGAAGCTCCCGGCGGCGGAGAAGAAGCCGGAGAACCGCTGCTGCTCCTGCTGCAGCAGCTGCTCCGCCTCGGCGGCGCTGCAGCCCGCCTTTGGCAGCTGCAGGTTGTGAAGTCCGGTGTGCACAAAGATGAGGTCGGGGGCGAAGGCGCGCAGCTCCCCCGGGTCAAAGACTATCTCCTCGTAGTAGCGGGCGTACTCCCCCACAAAGAACTCCGGCTCGATGCCGAAATCCAGAAGGAATATCTCGAGTATGTTCTTTATCTCTCCAATGGTGCTGCCGCTCACTATGGCAATCTTCTTTTTGAGCAGGCCCGGCTGCTGGAGCAGCTGTTTTTTGAGCGCGCGCTTGTTGGCCATTATGTAGGCGCCGTCAAAGGGGTACTGTAGCATGGGCTATACCTCCCTCAAAAGCTTGTAGCTAATAGGATTATACCACACAGCCGCCCCTTGGCAAATACCGCCGGGTTTAAAAAGCAGCTCCCGGGGCGGGGCAGCTCCGCGCTAACATAGAGGGCCGCGGGGAAAGGCGGGGCCGCGGGGGATTTGTCTTTGTGGGCATGGGCAAAAAATGGCGCCGGGCCAGGCCGAAAGGCCTGGCCCGGCGCTCCGGGTGCCATAAAAACTATGTTACGCCTTTATGAGGCTTTCGCCGGTCATCTCGGCGGGCTTGGGCAGGCCCAGTATCTCCAGCATGGTGGGGGCGATGTCCGCAAGGCGGCCGCCCTCCCGCAGCTGGCACTCCCGGCCTATCACCGAGAAGGTGACCGGGTTGGTGGTGTGGGCGGTGAAGGGGGTAACCCCGTCCGCGTCCAGCATCTGGTCGGCGTTGCCGTGGTCGGCGGTCATGAGGCAGACCCCGCCCATCTCGAGTATGGCCTCGGTGACCCTGCCGACGCAGCTGTCCACCGCCTCCACCGCCTTGACGGCGGCGTCGAACACTCCGGTGTGGCCCACCATGTCGCAGTTGGCGAAGTTGAGGATGATAACGTCGTACCGGCCGCTCTTGATGCGCTTTACCACCTCGTCGGTGACGGGGTAGGCACTCATCTCGGGCTGCAGGTCGTAGGTTGCCACCGCCGGGCTCTTGATGAGGCAGCGGTCCTCGCCCTCATAGGGGGCCTCCACGCCGCCGTTGAAGAAGAAGGTGACGTGGGCGTACTTCTCGGTCTCGGCGATGCGCAGCTGGGTCATGCCGAGCTTGGAGATGTATTCGCCCAGGGTGTTCTCCAGCGTCTGGGGCTTGAAGGCCACGGTGACGTTGGGGATGGTGGCGTCGTAGGTGGTCATGCAGACGTAGGTCAGGGGGAAGAAGCCCTTCTCCCGGGGGAAGCCGGAAAAGTCCGGGTCCACAAGGCTGCGGGTTATCTCCCTCGCCCGGTCGGGGCGGAAGTTGAAGAACACCACGCTGTCCTCCGGGGCTATCACGGCGCCCTCCCGGCAGACGCAGGGCAGCACGAACTCGTCGGTGATCCCCTCCTGGCAGCTGTTCTCCACCGCCTGCACCGGGTCGCTGCAGTAGCGCTCGCCCTGGCCGTAGACATAGGCGGCGTAGGCCTTCTGCACCCGCTCCCAGCGGTTGTCCCGGTCCATGGCGTAGTAGCGGCCGCAGACGGTGGCCACCTCGCCCACGCCTGTCTCCCGCAGCTTCTCCACCAGCTGCTCCACATAGCCCTTGCCGGACTCGGGAGGGGTGTCGCGGCCGTCCAGGATGGCGTGGACATACACCTTCTTGACCCCGCGGCGCTTGGCCAGCTCCACCAGGGCGTAGAGGTGGGTGTTGTGGCTGTGGACCCCGCCGTCGCTGAGCAGGCCCATGAGGTGCAGCGCCCGGCCGTTTTTGGCGGCGTTGTCCGCGGCGGCCAGCAGCTCCGGGTTCTGGAAGAAGTCCCCGTCCTCAATGCTCTTGGTTATGCGGGTGAGCTCCTGGTAGACGATGCGGCCGGCGCCGATGTTGGTGTGGCCCACCTCCGAGTTGCCCATCTGCCCGTCAGGCAGGCCCACGTCAAGGCCGGAGGCCCCGATGAGGGTGTGGGGGCAGTTGTTGAGGATGTAGTCGATGTTGGGGGTGTTGGCAGCGGCGATGGCGTTGCCCTTTTTGTCCGGGTTGTAGCCAAAGCCGTCCAGAATCATGAGAAGTAGAGGTTTTTTCATCTGTTCCTCCTAAGGGTGTTACCTGCTGGCGGACTCAACAAGGGCGGAGAAGTCTCCGGCCTTGAGGGCTGCGCCGCCGATGAGGCCGCCGTCGATGTTCTCCATGGCCAGCAGCTCGTCGGCGTTGGCGGGCTTCATGGAGCCGCCGTACTGGATGGTGAGCCCGTCCGCCACGGCGCTGCCGTAGAGCCCGGCCACCACCTCGCGAATGTAGCCGCAGACCTCCTCAGCCTGGGCGGCGGTGGCGGTCTTGCCGGTGCCGATGGCCCAGACCGGCTCGTAGGCGATGATGACATTCTTCATCTGCTCGGCGGAGATGCCAAAGAGGTCTATCTTCACCTGGCGGCCGATGACCTCCTTGGTGATCCCGAGCTCCCGCTCCTCCAGCAGCTCGCCCACGCAGACGATGGCCTTGAGGCCGGCGTTCAGGGCGGCGATGGTGCGCTTGTTGACCGTCTCGTCGGTCTCGCCGAAGTACTGGCGGCGCTCGCTGTGGCCGATGATGACATACTCGACCCCGGCCTCCACCAGCATGTCGGCGGAGATCTCCCCGGTGAAGGCGCCGGACTTCTCGAAGTGGACGTTCTGGGCGCCCACCTTTATGTTGGTGCCCCGGCACTTCTCCACCGCCACGGCGATGTCGGTAAAGGGCACGCAGGTGACCACGGTGCAGCCGGCGTCCTTGACGGCGGGGATGAGCTCGTCGTAGAGGGCGGCCGCCTCGCTGGCGGTCTTGTTCATCTTCCAGTTGCCGGCCATAACGGCGGCGCGAAGCTTCTTGTTCATTTTTATATGCTCCTTTATTTTTAGTTTTGTTTTTGACACAGGAGCGGGGCGGAGAACCTCCGCCCCGCGTGCAAACCGGTTATCGGTACCCCTCGCCTCAGGGGCGGCGGGGCATTCTTATTTGTCGCTCATGGCGGAGATGCCGGGCAGGTCCTTGCCCTCCAGGAACTCGAGGGAGGCGCCGCCGCCGGTGGAGATGTGGCTCATCTTGGAGGCGAGGCCCATGGAGTTCACCGCAGCAGCGGAGTCGCCGCCGCCGATGATGGTGACCGCGTCGGTCTCGGCCATGGCCTTGGCCACCGCCAGGGTGCCGGCGGCAAGGTCCGGGTTCTCAAACACGCCCATGGGGCCGTTCCAGACCACCGTCTTGGCGCTCTTTATCTCCTTCGCAAACAGCTCCGCGGTCTTGGGTCCGATGTCGAGGCCCATGGCGTCGGCGGGGATCTTGTCAGCGTCGCAGACCGAGAGGGGGATCTTGGCGTCGATGGGGTCGGGGAAGGCCGCTCCGGTGACGCAGTCCACCGGCAGCAGCAGCTTTACGCCCTTCTTGTCGGCGCGCTCCAGCATCTCGCGGCAGTAGTCCAGCTTCTCCTCGTCCACAAGGCTCTTGCCGATCTCGAGGCCCCGGGCCTTGAGGAAGGTGTAGGCCATGCCGCCGCCGATTATGAGGGTGTCGGCCTTGTTGAGCAGGTTCTCGATGACCGCCAGCTTGTCCGCAACCTTGGCTCCGCCCAGGATGGTGACAAAGGGGCGCACCGGGTTCTCAACCGCCTCGCCCAGGAACTTTACCTCCTTGGCCATGAGGTAGCCGTTGGCGGACTCCTCAACGTAGGAGGCAACGCCCACGGTGGAGCAGTGGGCCCTGTGGGCGGCGCCGAAGGCGTCGTTCACGAAGAGGTCGGCCAGGGAGCCCAGCTCCTTGGAGAACTCCTCGCCGTTCTTGGTCTCCTCCTTGCGGTAGCGGGTGTTCTGAAGCAGCACCACGTCCCCGTCCTTCATCTCGGCAACCGCCTTGCGGGCGTTGTCGCCCACCACGCAGTCGTCGGCGGCAAAGAGGACCTCCTTGCCCAGCTTTTCGGAGAGGCGCTTGGCCACCGGGGCCAGGGAGTACTGGGGCAGGGGCTCGCCCTTGGGTTTGCCCATGTGGGAGCAGAGGATGACCTTGGCATTCTGCTCAACCAGATACTTGATGGTGGGCAGGGCGGCGACAATGCGGGTGTCGTCGGTGATGACGCCATCCTTGATGGGCACGTTGAAATCGCAGCGGACCAGCACACGCCGGCCGGTGACCTTTAGGTCCTCGACGGTCTTCTTGTTGAACTTGTTCATGCTTAAATCTCCTCTTCTGCTTTTTTATGTTAAGGGATTTTTTTGCGCTAATATTATAATACCTGCCGGGGGATTAATCAAGCCGCAAACCCCGGCGAAAGGGGCGGTTCAGGGGAGTTTTTTGAGCTCCCGGACAATAGCGTCCACCCCGATGCGCACGTTGTCGAGGCTGGTGGCAAGGTTCATGCGGGCGAGGGTGGCAAACCGCTCCCCGCCGAACCACTCCCCGTAGTCCAGGGCCAGCCGGCATTTCTTCTGCAGGAACTCCTGCATCTGCTCCCCTTTTATGTAGGCTCCGAGGTCCAGGCAGCAGAGGTAGGTGCCCTCGAGGGGGCTCACCACCACCCCCGGGGCCTCCCGGCGGAAGGCGTCCAGCAGGTAGGCGTAGTTCTCCATTATGGCGCCCTTGAGCTCCTCTAACCACTCCCCGCCCCCGCGGTAGGCGGCGGTGTAGGCGATGTAGCCCAGGGAGCAGCCGGAGCCCTCGCAGATGCAGGCGAGGTAGCCCTGGTATTTTTCCCGCATCTCCCTGTCCGGGATGATGACAAAGGCGTTCTTCATGCCCGCAAGGTTGAAGGTCTTGCTGGCGGAGCATAGGGTTATCACCCGCTCCGGGTCGGGGGCGCAGGTGGCGGTGGGGTGGTGGCCCTCGGCCCTGTAGACGAAGTCACCGTGGATTTCGTCCGAGAGGATGAGCACCCCGTGCCTTTTGCAGATTTCGGTGAGGGTCCCCAGCTCCTGCCGGGTCCAGGCCCTGCCCACCGGGTTGTGGGGGGAGCAGAAGATGAGCGCCTTTACGTCCTGCTGCTTAATAGTGCTCTCCACCCGCTCAAAGTCGATGGTGAAGCGGCCGCCGTCATTTATGAGGTCGCACTCCACCAGCCGCCGGCCGTGGTCCTTTACCGCGCCGAAGAAGGGGTAGTAGACCGGGGTGAGCACCATTATGCCGTCCCCCGGCCGGGTGAGGCACTCCACCAGCCAGTGCAGCGCCGGCACCACCCCGGGGGCGAAGCAGATCCACTCCCGCTGCAGCTGGTAGCCGTGGCGGCTGCTCTCCCAGTCCATGAAGGCGTCGTAGTAGCTGTCGGGGGTGAGGTAGTAGCCGAGGGCGGTGGAGCTTATGTGCCGCAGGAGGGCGTCGGTGACGCACTGCGGCTCCTTGAAGTCCATGTCCGCCACCCACATGGCGTGGAGGTCCGCGTCCCCGAAGCGCTCGGCAAGGCCGTCCCACTTGGAGCAGCTGGTGCCCCGGCGCTCCAGGGGTTTCAAAAGCTTATACATCTCGTCACCTCGTCATATCATGTCAATGTGCTGCTGGTAGAACCGGTCGTAGTCCTCCAGCATGGTTTTTAGCAGCTGCGGGGTGTCAAGGTGGTAGGGGCAGCGGCTGGCGCAGAGCCCGCAGTTTACGCAGCTGTCGATTTTGTGCATCTCCCGGTAGAACTCGGGGTTTACGTACTGCTGCCAGGGGGAGCGGCGCAGCAGCGTCTTCATCCTGGCGGCGGTGGGTATGTCTATGCCGGCGGTGCAGGGCAGGCAGTAGCCGCAGGCCCTGCAGAACTCCCCTGCAAGCTCCCGGCGGTCCCGCTCCATGCGCTCGCGCATCTCCCCGGTAAGCTCCGGCGGGTTCTCCTCCAGCTCCAGCCACTGCTGCAGCTCCTCCATGCGCTGTATGCCCCAGATGGGCAGGACGTTCGGGTACTGCCGCCGGAAGGCGAAGATGAGGGGGATGTCGGTGAGCATGCCCCCGGCGAGACCCTTCATGGCGATGAAGCCAAGGTCCAGCTCCCGGCAGAGCCCGGCGAGGGCGATGTCCTCGGGGGAACTTATGTAGCTGAAGGGGAACTGGATGGTCTCGAACATGCCGCTCTCGGCCGCCTGCTTTGCCACGGCCAGGTTGTGGGAGGTGGCGCCGATGTGGCGGACGAGGCCCTCCTGCTTGGCCCGGAGGAGTGCGCAGTAGGCGCCGTCCCGGTCCTCCGGGTCGGGCAGGGCGGAGATGTTGTGCAGCTGGACAATGTCGATGTAGCCGGTGCGCAGCTGCCTTAAGCTGTTTTCGAGGTGGGCCCTTGCGGTGGCGGCGTCCCGGGCGCCGGTCTTGGTGGCGATTACCACCCGGTCCCGCAGGCCCGCCAGCGCCTCCCCCAGCTTGCTCTCCGAGTCGGTGTAGGCGTTGGCGGTGTCGAAGAAGGTGATGCCCCCATCCACCGCGGCCCTTATTATCCTCACCGCCTCCCGGCGCTCCACCCGCTGTATGGGCAGAGCTCCGAAGCCGGTGGAGCTGACGGTGAGGCCGGTTTTTCCAAGGCGCACAGTGTTCATGCTTCCTCCTCCATATAAACCCGCTCCATTACCACCGGCTCCAGGGGGCGGTCCCCCCTGCCGGTGGGGGTGGCGGCGATGGCGTCCACCACCTCCATGCCCTCCTCCACCCGGCCGAAGGCGGCGTAGCTGCCGTCCAGGTGGGGGGAGTCCTGGTGGACTATGAAGAACTGGCTGGAGGCGGAGTTGGGCATCATGCTGCGGGCCATGGAGATCACCCCGCGGCGGTGCTCAATGGGGTTCGGCACCCCGTTTGCCGAAAACTCCCCCTTTATGGTGCGGCCGGAGCCGCCGGTGCCGGTGCCGAGGGGGCAGCCGCCCTGTATCATGAAACCCTCTATCACCCGGTGGAAGGTGAGGCCGTTGTAAAAGCCCTCCCGCACCAGCTTTTCAAAGTTCTCGACGGTGATTGGGGCCGCCTGCCTGTCCAGGCTTATTTTGATCCTGCCGAAGTTTTTTACGTCCATTATTACCATTTTGCATCAGCCTTTCCGCGGCGCTGCCGCCCGCCAGGATCGGCGGTATTTTATACTGAAATTGTAACATTTTTAATCCCCGCTAACAAGCCTTGCCGGGCAAAAGCCGGGCGGGGCAAAAGAGAGTTGAAAAACCGGTGTGAAAGAGTGTATTATATGTAGACTGATTAAAGTAGAGCTGACAGCGGAGGTTACCATGAACAATTCCGAAAAGACCATGGACAGGATAGTTGCTCTCTGCAAGAGCAGGGGCTTTGTCTACCCGGGGAGCGAGATCTACGGGGGCCTTGCCAACTCCTGGGACTACGGGCCCCTGGGCGTTGAGTTCAAAAACAACGTAAAGCGCGCCTGGTGGAAGAAGTTCGTGCAGGAGAACCCCTACAACGTGGGGCTCGACTCCGCCATCCTCATGAACCCCCAGGTCTGGGTGGCCTCCGGCCACGTCTCCACGTTCAACGACCCCCTCATCGACTGCCGCAGCTGCAAAATGCGCCACCGGGCGGACAAGCTCATTGAGGACTACCTCGCCGGGCGCCCGGAGCCTGGCGTGTCGGCGGAGAGCATGACCAACGAGGAGATGGTGGCCTTTATAAGGGAGCACTCCATCCCCTGCCCCGGCTGCGGCAAGAGCGACTTTACCGACATCCGGCGCTTCAACCTCATGTTCAAGACCCACCAGGGGGTCACCGAGGACTCCTCCAGCGAGGTCTACCTGCGGCCCGAGACCGCCCAGGGCATATTCGTGAACTTCAAGAACATCCAGCGCACCACCCGCCGCAGGGTGCCCTTCGGGGTCTGCCAGATAGGCAAGAGCTTCCGCAACGAGATAACCCCGGGCAACTTCATCTTCCGCATAAGGGAGTTTGAGCAGATGGAGCTGGAGTTCTTCTGCGAGCCGGGCACCGACCTCGAGTGGTTCTCCTACTGGCGGGAGTACTGCCGCCGCTGGCTGCTGGAGCTGGGCATGAAGGAGCAGAACCTGCGCCTTCGGGACCACCAGCCGGAGGAGCTCTCCTTCTACTCCAAGGCCACCACCGACTTTGAGTACCTCTTCCCCTTCGGCTGGGGGGAGCTCTGGGGTGTGGCGGACCGGACCGACTACGACCTCACCCAGCACCAGCAGCACTCCGGCCAGGACCTCACCTACTTCGACCAGGAGAAGAACCAGCACTACCTGCCCTACGTGGTGGAGCCCTCCCTCGGCGCCGACCGGGTGGCCCTCGCCTTCCTGGTGGAGGCCTACGACGAGGAGCTGGTGGACGCGGAGAAGAACGACACCCGCGTGGTGATGCGCTTCCACCCCGCCCTCGCCCCCTTCAAGCGCGCGGTGCTGCCCCTGTCCAAAAAGCTCTCGGAGCCGGCAAACCAGCTCTACCAGAGCCTCAAAAAGGACTTTATGTGCGACTTTGACGACGCCGGCTCCATCGGCAAGCGCTACCGCCGGCAGGACGAGATCGGCACCCCCTTCTGCGTGACCTACGACTTTGACTCCGAGAGCGACGGCTGCGTCACCGTCCGGGACCGGGACAGCATGCAGCAGCAGCGGGTGCCGGTGGCGGAGCTGCGGGACTACATACTCCGGGAGATAGCCTACTGAGCCTCCCGGGGGAATTTTGCTGGGGGTTGCCATGCAGAAGATAGCCACATTTTTAAGAAGGGTGCGCACCATGAGCCTCGGGCGGATGCTGCGCTACGCCCGCATCGCCTCGAGGGAGTCGGGGCGGCCGGTGCTGCTCATCCTCCCGGACATGGTATACTGCGCCTTCCGCTACGGGGTGGGGTACCTTGACTACCACACCTTCGGCTTTGCCCACATAAGGGACCGGGCTTCCCGCCTCACCTTCATGACCATGAACGACAACCTCGCCCTGGTGCGGCGGCTCAACAGCTCCGAGGACCGGCGGCTGTTTGAGGACAAGCTGCAGTTCGACCGGGCCTTCAGCGACATGATAGGCCGGGATTTCCTGGGCCTTGCAAACTGCAGCGAGCAGGAGCTGCTGCGGTTTGCCGGGGGCAAGGGCCGGGTGTTTGTAAAGACGCTGGACGGCTTCGGCGGCCTCGGGGTGCGCTGCCTGGAGGCGGCCGGGCCGGAAGAGCTGGCCGCGCGGCTAAGGGAGCTGGCAAAGCAGGGCTACGGCCTCGCGGAGGAGGCCATAACCCAGCACCCCCGTATGGACCTGCTCTGCAAGAGCTCGGTGAACACGGTGAGAATGGTCACCCTGCTTAACTCCTCCGGCCAGCCTCACCTAATCTACAGCCTGGTTCGCATGGGCATGGGCACCGCCCCGGTGGACAACATCTCCAGCGGCGGCATGTACTCCTCCCTCGACCCGGAGGGCAGGATAGTGGCCCCCGCCTACTGCGACAAGACCGGGGAGAGCTACCCCAAACACCCCGCCACCGGCCAGCAGCTCACCGGGTTTGAGGTCCCCTTCTTCCCCGAGGCCCGGGAGCTGGTGCTCCGGGCGGCGCTGCGCTACCCCCGGGTGAGGTATGTGGGCTGGGACGTGGCCATCACCTCTGACGGCCCGGTGCTGGTGGAGGGCAACACCATCCCCGGCTACGACATGTGCCAGAACTACCGCCACAACCCCTCCCACAGGGGCATACTCCCGCTCTTTGAGAAGGTGCTCGGGGAGGAGCTGCGGCTGAGGTAAATTTAGGAATTTTTCTTAAAATTTCTGTTGACACCCGGCCCCGGCCGTGGTACACTCAAACCAAGAAAAATTCCTAACTAAAATCAAAGAACAAGGAGATAACAAAGATGAAATACAGGTGCCTGGTTTGCGGCTACATCCACGAGGGCGACACCCCTCCCGAGAAGTGCCCGGTCTGCGGCGCTCCCGCCGACAAGTTCGTACCCGTCGAGGGTGAGATGACCTGGGCCGCCGAGCATGTTGTGGGGGTTGCCAAGGGCGTGGACCCCGAGATAATCGAGGGCCTCAGGGCCAACTTCACCGGTGAGTGCACCGAGGTGGGCATGTACCTGGCCATGGCCCGCGTGGCCCACAGGGAGGGCTACCCCGAGATCGGCCTCTACTGGGAGAAGGCCGCCTACGAGGAGGCGGAGCACGCCGCCAAGTTCGCGGAGCTGCTGGGCGAGGTGGTCACCGACTCCACCAAGCGCAACCTCGAGATGCGGGTTGAGGCGGAGAACGGCGCCACCGACGGCAAGTTCCAGCTGGCCAAGCGCGCCAAGGAGCTGAACCTGGACGCCATCCACGACACTGTTCACGAGATGGCCCGGGACGAGGCACGCCACGGCAAGGCCTTCAAGGGTCTGCTGGAGCGCTACTTCGGCAACAAGTAATAAGATCTTAAAAACAGCCGGGACGCGCACCCAATTGGGTGCGCGCCCTTTTTTCTGCGCTCTCTCCACAGCATGGTCCGCCCTCCACAGCGGGGAAGCGGCGCCGGGCCCCGGAGCAGGGCCACTCCCCCGCGGGCACTCTGCACCACGGCGAGGATGGCGTGCGCTCTCCACGGCACCGTGGAATGGGGAGCGGCGCTTCCCGCCTCCAAAAAAGCGCCCCACCGGGCACTCTTCCGGCGGCAGGGACAAAAAACGCGGCTCCCGAGGGTTAAAATACTCCCCGAAGAGCCGCAAAAACAGCGTAGGAATGGAGGGTGAGGGGCGGCGCTCAGAACTCGTCCACCAACCCGCGGCTTTGCAATAGCCTTATGCCCACCCCAGAGAACACAAGGGTCCAGAGCAGATAGGCGAGGCTGCCAGCGGGCTGGCTGGTCAGCGCCACAATCAGCGCCAGCACCAGCAGGTTGACCCCGAAGCAGAACGCCCGGTACCGCCGCCTTGATATCCTCCTGCCCTGCAGCCCCGCCAGCACAAGGGGAAAAAGGCCGTAGGCCACCAGTGATATCAACAGGTACAAAACAAAGCTGCCGGGCATAGCGCTCTCTCCTATACTTTCCGTCCGGGTTTTGCCGGGGGTTTCCGGCCGTTCCAAAGGGACCGCCGCCATCTCCCGCCTACAAAATTATAGTATGTTGGACTATGTATAATGTCAATAGTTTTCGGATATTTTTTAGATTTATTTCATGCAATATATACAATTGTCCAAATAATAACCCGGTATAGGCGCGCAATATATGTACTATAAAACGGACTTTTGTTCTGCATCGGCCGTTATTCCGGGGTCAATGTCCTATTAAATGCCCTCCTGTTACGGCCCTTCTTTTCGGCTCCGGCTGCTCAGATGGCGGCCCCCGGGGCGGGCCCCTCCCCTGAGCGGGAGCCCTTGACCAGCTTTATCTCCGGCCTCCGGCCGATGCCGTTGGGCAGCTCCTGGTCCCAGTCCACATCAAACAGGAACATGAGCGAAGCCACAAAATCATAAAACCTGTCCTTGTTCTTTTCCTTCATAGGGCACCTCCTGTCCTTTGATTCAATGTTACCAGAACATATGTCCCATTGGCAGGACAGTCCCCCGGCGTTGAAAGGCTCTTTGCCGCCGGGCTGCCGGAAGGGCCGGACCGGCAGGGGCGGGACCCGGGCCCCTTCCGGCGGCGGGCAAAGCCCCCGGGCCCGCTCCAAGGGTTGGGGAGGCGGGAGCGGACCGGGAATCCAGCCCGCGTCTTTGCGCAGAGCATGTCCCGTTCCGTCGGCGGGCCCGCTCCCCGCCGGGAGTTTAGCTTGCGTTTATGCGTCGGGAATATTATCTTTAAGTTTGGTAATTTTATGGCAGGACCCTGGAGGCAGAGCGTTTATGTTGGCAAGATTCAGCGTTAAAAAACCATTTACCGTGCTGGTGGCGGTGCTGCTGGTGATAATCCTGGGGGTGGTGGCCTTCACCCGCATGACCCCGGACCTTCTGCCCAGCCTTGAGTTCCCCTACGCGGTGGTGGTGACCACCTACATGGGTGCCAGCCCCGAGCAGGTGGAGTCGGAGGTCACCCAGCCTGTGGAGCAGGCGCTGGCCACCCTCAGCGGGGTGAAGACGGTGGACTCCAGCTCCGCCGAGAGCTACTCCATGGTGATGCTCTCCTTTGAGGAGGGCACCGACATGGACGCGGCCGCCTTCAACATAAGGGAGAAGCTGCGGCTGCTGGAGGGGGGCTGGAGCGACTATGTGGGCACCCCCAACATAATCAAGATAGACCCCAACATGCTGCCGGTGACGGTGGCGGCGACCAGCTTTGAGGGGATGGACAAGGCGTCCCTCTCGGACTTTATTGAGCAGCAGGTGCTGCCCGCCCTGGAGGGGGCGGACGGGGTGGCCAGCGTGAGCAGCTCGGGGCTGCTGGAGCAGAGCATAAGCGTGGTTATAAGCGACCAGCTGCTGCAGCAGGCCAACGGGAGGATAAGCGAGAGCATTATTGAGAGCTTCGGCGAGCTGGAGGGGGAGCTGCAGAGCGGCATCGGCTCCGCCCAGAGCGGCATGGCGGCGCTGGAGGAGGGCCGGGACCAGATAACCGGCGCCCAGGTGCAGCTGGCCCGGCAGATAGACTCCGCCCGGCTCCAGCTCACCGGCAGCCGGGAGCAGCTGCTGGAGCTCAAGGAGAACCGACCCGAGATCGAAGCGGCGCTCACCGCCGCCAAGGGGCAGTACGCCGCCCTGGACGGGCAGCTGGCGGCGCTGCGGGAGCAGCTGCGGGCCCAGAACCCCGGCTACGCCTCCCTCTCGGACGGTGAGCTGGACGCCATCCTCGCCTCCGGCGACAGCTCCGACCCGCTCTCGGCGGCCTACGGCCAGATAATGTCCGGCTACGCCGCCATCGACTCCTCCCTCGCCGCCTTCTCGGTGAGCCGGGAGGGGATCGACGCCATGCTGCAGACCCTGGGGCAGCTGGAGGAGAAGATCTCGGCGGTGGACTCCGCCCTCTCGGAGCTGGAGGTGCAGTACGCCACCGCCAGCGCCGGGATATACGACAAGCTGGTGGACCTTGCCTCCGGCAAAGCGGCCCTTGCCTCCACGGTGCAGCAGCTGGAGAGCGCCCTCTCGGAGCTCTCGGGCCAGCGGGACGCGGCCATCGAGAGCGCCGACCTCACCGGCATACTCACCCGGGACACGGTGAGCGCCATACTCACCGCCCAGAACCTCTCCATGCCCGCCGGGTACATTGAGGACGGGGAGGACCGCTCGCTGCTGCGGGTGCAGGGCAGCATCGACGGCATCGAGCAGCTGCAGCAGCTGGTGCTGCTGGACCTGGGTCTCGAGGGTGTGGAGCCGGTGCGGCTCTCGGAGGTGGCAGAGGTCTCCCCCGCCGACAACTCCGGCGAGAGCTGGGCGGTGCTGGACGGCAGCGACGGGGTGCTCTTCAGCTTCCAGAAGCAGTCCGGCGTGGCCACTGCCACCGTCTGCGAAAACATCTCCGACACCTTCCGGGAGCTGGAGCAGCAGTACCCGGGGCTCAAATTCGTGAGCCTCATGGACCAGGGGGACTACATCCGCCTCACGGTGGACAGCGTCCTCAGCAACCTGGGGCTCGGGGCGGCGCTGGCGGCGGTGATACTGCTGCTCTTCCTCATGGACATACGCCCCACCCTGGTCACCGCCCTCAGCATACCCATCAGCGTCACCTTCGCGGTGGTGCTCATGTACTTTTCCGGGGTGAGCCTCAACATAATCTCCCTCTCCGGCCTCGCGGTTGGTGTGGGGATGCTGGTGGACAACTCCATAGTGGTCACCGAGAACATCTACCGCCTGCGGGCGCTGGGGGAGAGCCCCATAAAGGCGGCGGTGTCGGGGGCGGTGCAGGTGACGGGGGCCATTACCGGCTCCACCCTCACCACCGTCTGCGTCTTCTTCCCGCTGGTGTTTGTGCAGGGCATAACCCGGCAGCTCTTCACCGACATGGCTCTCACCATCGCCTACTCGCTGCTGGCGAGCCTGGTGGTGGCGCTGACGCTGGTGCCCGCCACCGCGAGCTCCCTCTTTAAAAAGCAGCCCCGCTCCGGCGGGCGGGGGGAGCAGCGCTTCCGCCGGGGCTACAGCCGGGTGCTGGGCGCGGCGCTGGGGCACAAGGCGCTCACCCTGCTGCTGACCCTGGGCCTGCTGGCGGCCAGCTTGCTGCTGGCGGTGAGCCGGGGCTTCACCTTCATGCCCGAGATGAGCTCCCCGCAGATCTCTGTGAGCGTCACCATGCCGGAGGGCAGCTCTCTGCAGCAGACCGACCAGGTCTGTTCCGAGGCGGTGCAGAGGATAATGCAGCTGGACGGGGTGGAATCGGTGGGGGCCATGCTGTCCCAGGGTGTGGGCAGCGTTGTGGGCCTCGGCAGCCTGGGGGGCTCCGCCGACCCGGAGAAGGTGAGCATGTATGTGATGCTGGAGGACTCCGCTGCCGCCAGCTCAAAGCATCTCTGCCGGGAGATTGAGAGCGTCTGCGCCGACCTGCCCTTCGAGATCTCCGCCGACGACGGCTCCAGCATGACCAGCGCCACCGCGGCCCTCGGGGGCAGCGGGATAACGGTGGAGGTCTACTGCGACGACCTGGACCAGCTGCAGAGCACCGCCAAGCTGGTGGCGGGCGCCCTCTCAAAGGTGCAGGGGGTAGCCTCGGTGCAGGACGGCATAGGGGACACGGTGCAGGAGCTGCGGGTGGTGGTGGACCAGAACGCCGCCATGGAGAAGGGTATAACGGTGGCAGAGATCTACTCCTACCTCGCCGGGGAGCTGGCGGGGGAGGTGAGCTCCACCAGCATACTGGACAACGGGGTGGAGAAGACCATCACCGTGGCCGGGGACAGCGCCCTGCCGGCGGGCAAGCTTGAGAACCTGGCCATCCCCCTCTCGGGGGGCGGGGAGGTGCTGCTCACGGATGTGGCCGCGGTGGAGCGGGGGGAGGCCCTCGGCTCCATCTCCCGCTCCGGCCAGAGGAGGTACCTCAGCGTAACCGCCGCCACCACTGGGGAGGAGAACCTCACCATAGTGGCCGCCCGGGCGCAGCAGGCGCTGGAGCAGCTGCCGCTGCCGGAGGGCGCAAGGCTCTCGTTTTCGGGTGAGAACGAGAGCATAATGCAGAGCCTCGGCGACCTCATGTCCATGCTGGCGCTGGGGGTTGTGATGGTCTACCTTGTGATGGTGGCACAGTTCCAGAGCCTGCTCAGCCCCTTCATAGTGCTCTTTACCATACCCCTCGCCTTTACCGGCGGTCTGCTGGCGCTGCTGCTGGCGGGCATGGAGATAAGCGTTGTGTCCATGATAGGCTTTGTGCTGCTGGTGGGGGTGATAGTCAACACCGGCAGTGTGCTGGTGGACTGCATAAACATGCGGCGCCGGGAGGGGATGGACCGGCGGCAGGCGATCGAGGAGGCCTGCGCCATGAGGATACGGCCGGTGCTGATGACCGCCCTCACCACCATACTGGGGCTGCTGCCCGCAATGCTGGGCATCGGCACCGGGGCGGAGCTGATGCAGCCGGTGGCGGTGGTCTGCATAGGGGGCCTCACCTACGCCACCCTCATGACCCTCGTGATACTGCCGGTCATCTACGACCTGCTGGCAAAGCGCCCGCCCCGGGTGGTGTCGGCGGCGGACCTCGAGCTCTCGGACAGGTGAGCCCGGCCGGTAAGACAAGCGCCGCCCGGGGGAGGCAGAGCCCTCCCCCGGGCGGCGCTGCTGCCGGAGGAAATCAGTGGAAAACCACAAAGTATATCACATACACCCAGCTAAGCAGCCCGTGGATTATCGCCCAGCCCACCGAGTGCCAGTTGCTGTAGCTGATAACCATGGCAAGGGCGCTGCCGAAGGTGATGCCGGTCTGCACCGTCCTGTAGGCCACCGTTCTTCTCTCCATGGGAGCACCTCCTTTGGTATTTTCCCAATAATACCACATGCGCCCCCGCCCAGGGCGGGGAGCGCGGAAAAAAGGCGGCGGACTTTCGTCCGCCGCCTTTCCCATATCCGGCCCCGGCAGTGCTGCCGGGGCCTTCTTTGCCCCTAATCGGTTCGGGGGCGGGAGGTCCACACTCTATCCTATGAGCGAAACCGGGTCGATATACCCTCCGAAGGAGATGAACTCCAGGTGCAGGTGGGGGTCCATGGCCGCCTCCACCACCGGTCCTTTGCCGCTGAGGCCTATCTGCTGCCCGGCGGAGACCCTGGCCCCCACCACAATTCCCTCGGCGGTCCCGGCGAGACCGCAGTAGCGGGCGGTGACGCCGGTGTCAAGGTCTATCTCCACCACAAGGCCGTAGAGGTCCTCCTGCATCACATAGGCCACCTCGCCGCTGTAGACCGCGGCCACCGGGGTGCCCTCGGGGGCGGCAAGGTCCACACCGTTGTGGGTGCGCCAGTCCCCCATGGTCTCGCTGCGCTGCAGCTGCCCGTCGCTGAAGCCTGCCAGCACCGACGCCCCCTCAATTGGGGAGCTGTAGGCCGGCAGCAGCCCGTCCTGGGAGAAGACCTGCTGGTCGGTGACCTCACCGGTGCCGCTCACCTCCCCCACCATGGGGGCGTCCTCAAGTCCCTGGGGCTCCAGGTCGTCGGAGGGCAGCTCCGCCCGCTCCGGGTCGTCCGGCTGGGAGGGCCGGTCCTGCTGCTCGGCGGGGTCGGTGCGCTCCGGCAGCTGCGCCTGCTGGCGCTGCTCCTGCTCGGGGGTCTGCTCCATCAGCTCCCGGCGCAGGTCGCCCAGCACCCCGCCCATGGCCCCCGCCGACGCCACCGCCAGACCCAGCAGCACCACCGCCACCAGCACCCGGACACCGTGTTTTTTGAAAAAGGCCTTTGCGGCCGCGAACCTGTCGTCTTTCATCTGCGTTCCTCCTCGGCAGTAGTTTTGCCAAAACTGAGGGCGGTTATACCGGCTTTTTAGGTTGATTTGCCCTGACGGCTGTGTTAAATTTATCTTAGTAAAGAAAAGAGGAGGCACCCATATGAGTGGATATGTGGTGGGCATTGGGGCTGCAAACTTCGACGTCTGCGGCCGCAGCCGCATGCCCATTGTAATGCGGGACTCAAACCCCGGCAGCATAGTCACCTCCTGCGGCGGAGTGACCCGCAACGTTCTGGAGAACCTGGCGAGGCTTGGGGCCAGCACCCACCTCATAACCGCCCTGGGGGACGACGCCTATGGCGACCGGCTGACCAAGAGCTGCCGGGAGCTGGGTATAGACTGCTCCCGCAGCCTCACGGTGCCGGGCCACGTCTCCTCCAGCTACATCTCGGTGCTGGACGAGAGCGGAGACATGCTGGTGGCAATCTCGGACATGAGCATACTGGAGTACCTCAGCGACCAGCACATGGACTCCCACCGGGAGTTTGTGCAGGGGGCCCAGGTGATAGTCTGCGACCCCAGCCTGCCCTCCCGGGCGCTGGACTTTATAACCAGCTCCCTCGCGGGGGAGGTGCCGGTGTTCGCCGACCCGGTCTCCACCTCCTACGCGAGAAAGCTGCTGCCTTTTGTGGGCAGCTGCCACACAGTAAAGCCCAACAGCATGGAGCTGGAGGCCATGACCGGCATCCACCCCGACTCCCCCGACAACATCCGCCGCGCCTGCGACCGGCTGCTGGAGACCGGGGTGCAGCGGGTGGTGGTGAGCCTCGGCGCGGGGGGCTGCGCCAGCGCCACCCGCGACGGCAGGTTCATCCTGCGTTCGCTGCGGCCGGTCACCTACATGAAGAACGCCACCGGCGCCGGTGACTCCCTCATGGCCGGCCTTGTGCAGGGGTTCTGCCTGGGCCTGCCGGAGGAGCAGGCGCTGGACTACGGCCTCGCCTGCGGCATAGCCGCCATCATCAGCGAGAGCACCATCAACCCCGACCTCTCCCCGGAACTCATCGCCAAAATCCTGGAGGAATACCGCATAGACGGTTGACCACATATGAAAAACATCAAGGAGTGTCAGCTATGTACGAAAAATACCTGGACATCGCCCCTCATGTAAAGGAAGCCATCGCCAACAACCAGCCGGTGGTGGCGCTGGAGTCCACCATCTTGAGCCACGGCTTCCCCTACCCCGAGAACATGGACTTTGCAAAAGAGGTGGAGAGGATAGTCCGCTCCGAGGGCGCCATCCCCGCCACCACCGCCGTAATCGGCGGGAGGCTCAAGGTGGGCCTCAGCGAGGATGAGCTCATGTTCATCTGCAACCCCAAGGATGTGGGCAAGGTTTCCCGCCGGGACATCGCCACCTATGTGGCCACCGGCAAGGACGGCGCCACCACCGTGGCCTCCACCATGATGCTGGCCCACATGGCGGGCATAAAGGTGTTCGCCACCGGCGGCATCGGAGGGGTGCACCGTGGGGCCGAGACTACCATGGACATCTCCGCCGACCTCATGGAGCTCGCCAACACCCCCGTGGCGGTGGTCTGCGCCGGGGCAAAGCAGCTGCTGGACCTGGGGCTCACCCTCGAGTACCTGGAGACCCAGGGGGTGCCGGTGATCGGCTACCAGACCGGGGACTTCCCCGCCTTCTACTCCCGCTCCAGCGGCTTTAAGCTGGACTACGCCTGCCGGGACGCCGCCGAGGCCGCCCTCATTGTAAAGACCAAGTGGGATCTTGGCCTCAAGGGGGGCGTTGTCATCGGCAACCCCATCCCCAAGGAGTACGAGCTGGACCACGACTGGATGGAGGGCATCATCACAGAGGCCATAAAGGACGCCAACGCAAAGGGCATCCGGGGCAAGGCCACCACCCCCTTCCTGCTGGCCCGCATAAAGGACCTGACCGAGGGGGTTTCCTTCGGCAGCAACGTGCAGCTGGCCTACAATAACGCCCGCGTTGCCGCCAAGATCGCGGCGGAGCTCTGCAAGCTGGGCTGAACCACCCGGGGACCGGGGCTCCGCTGGGGCTCCGGTCCCTTTTCCCCGAAAGGAGACGCCATGGACCAGGAGGAGCTGTACCAGCGCTTCCTATTTCTGCTGCAAGGCTACCTGCCCGAGGGGGCTGAGCCCCCGGAGCTCTACGACCTCTTTGAGGACCTGGGGGTGGACGAGGCTGCAGCGGAGAGCTTCCGCCGGGAGCTGGAGCTGGCATTCTCGGTGCAGCTGCCGGAGGGCGGCTACCCCGGGCCCTTTGAGCTGTTTCGGGAGCTCTGCTCCCGCCTGCCGTTGGATGAAGAGCTGTGAGTCAGATCCAAAGTCCCGTTAATGGGGCTAAAACAAGCGATTTTCTATACTATTTTTGGTCAATCGCCTTATTTGGCCATTAATGGTACAGAGAAAAAATAATTTAACGAGCTATTAAGCGGATACTTTTGTCCCAAAAGGAGATGGCAAAAATGCAGGAATTCACCTTTTACTCCCCCACCGAGATGGTGTTTGGCAAGGGTGCGGAGAACAAGCTGGGAGAGTATGTGAAAAAGTACGGCGGCAGCCGGGTGCTGCTGGTCTACGGCTCCGACCGGGTGCTGAAAAACGGCCTCATGGACGCCGCCGAGGCGAGTCTCAAGGCCGCA
>CALXAK010000025.1 GCA_944386255.1 uncultured Clostridia bacterium | reverse complement strand
CTCTCACCGAGGCTGGCGCCACCGTGGAGCTCAAGTAAGCTCTGCCCCAAAGACAAAGACCGCTGCTTTGTGCAGCGGTCTTTTTTTGCTTTGCCGCGGTGGGGAGGACCCGCGCCCGAAAAACCCGGCCCAAAAGCTGCTCTCCCGGCAGAGGCTTGGGGGCCCGGGACCGGCCGCGCCAAATCGCTTCTCCGTCAGAGAATGCAGGGCCTGGACAGGAAGAATACCCTTTGCCTTGGAATGGCCCCGCAGGGAGGGGGGCGCTCCGGCTCTCCGGGAGGAGGAGTCCTGCGCGGCCCCCTAAACCTGCTCTGCCAGCCGGCCCTCCCGGCGGAAGAAGTATACGATGTGGGGCATCTCGGTTCCACGGTAGACCTTGATGATGCTCTCACCCGGCTGCATGCCGATGCTCTCCGCCACCCGCCGGGAGGGGAGGTTGTCCTGCTTTATCAGCGCCACCACCCGGGGGGCATCGGTGAGCTCCATGGCCCGGGCCAGCAGCGCCGCCGCCCCCTCCCTGGCAAAGCCTCTGCCCCAGTGCCGTTTTGCCAGTATGTAGCCTATCCCCGGCTCCAGCCCCCGGGGAGTGTGCTCCCAGAGCAGACCCATAAGCCCCAGGAGTTCACCGCTTTCCAGCTCCACCGCCGCCAGGTGCCCAAAGCCGGGGGTTTCGCTCCGGCGGCGGTTCTCCCGCAGCCAGAGGTCTGTGTCCCGGGGGCTGAATCCGTGCCCCCAGGCGTACATCACCTCCCGGTCCCCCAGTATGCTCTCGATGGCCGGCCGGTCAGAGGGGCGAATCGCCCTCATGCCGATGCGCTGTGTGGTCAGCTCAAACCCATCCATGCTGTCCTCCCTGGGGCCGGCGGGTCTCAGCCCGGCGCAGTCCCCCAAAAAATCCCTTTAACTCCAAAGCCGCCGCGCAGAACCCTGCGCGGCGGCCCGGCTGTCTCAGTTTTCCGTCTGCTCCTCCGGGGAGGATTCGGGCTGCTGCCGGTCCTCCTCGGGGTGCAGCTTCACCCGTATCTTGGTGATGCGGTGGTCCTCCATCTCCTCCACCGAGAACTCCGCCCCGCCGCAGACCACCCGGGCGTCCTCGCCGGGTGAGGGGATGCGGTGCAGCTTGTCGATGAAGTAGCCCGCAATGGTGTCGTAGCTGTCGTCGGCGTCGGCAAAGTCCAGGGGCAGCTGTTCCCGGATGTCCTCCAGGAAGGCGCCGCCGTCCAGGATGTACTCGTCCTCCGAGAGCTTTACCAGCGGCTCCGGCTCGTTGTCGTACTCGTCCTGTATGCTGCCCACGATCGACTCTATCAGGTCCTCCATGGTGACGATGCCCGCGGTGCCGCCGTACTCGTCCACCACCACCGCCAGCTGTATCCTCTCCCGGCGGAACTGCTCCAGCGCCTCGTCCGCGAGGGCGGTCTTGGGCAGGAAGATGGCCTTGCGCATGAAGTCGCCGATGTTGAACTGCCGGTCCCTGTCCAGGGTGAAGATGAGAAGGTCCTTCACCATCAGCACACCCTTGACGTCGTCCAGGTCCTCCCCGCAGACCGGCAGGCGGGAGTGGCCGGTTTCGGCGGCCAGCTGCACGATCTCCTCCAGGGTGGAGTCAAGGTACACCGCCTCCACCTCGGTGCGGTGGGTCATTATCTCCCCAACCGTCAAATCGTCGAACTCAAATATGTTGTGGAGCATCTCCTGCTCCGCCATGTCGATGGCGCCGTCCTCGCTGCCCTCGTCTATCATGAGGCGTATCTCCTCCTCGGTGACGTCCGCCTCCTCAAACTTCGGGTTTGCCCCAAACAGCCTCACCAGCAGAGACGAAACACCCCGCACAACCAGGGCGAAGGGGGTGAACACCCTCGACATTAGCAGCAGCAGCCCCGCGCCGGAGAGCAGGGCCGTGTCCGCCCGCTGCAGGAATATGCGCCTCGCCACATCGCAGGCGGTGAGGGCAACAAACGCCCCGGCCAGCAGCAGTATGGCTGCGCTGCAGACCGCAGATGCGACCGGGTGCAGCCCCTGGAACAGCCCGTTCAGCCAGGGGTACAGGGCGTCAAACCACAACACCGTGGCGAGGGTGCCGCTTATAAACGCCCCGCAGCGGAAGGAGGTGAAACGCAGCTGGTAGTCGGTGCGGGAGAGCTTGGTGAGGGCAGAAAGCCCCTTGCCCCCCGCCTCGGACAGGCGCTTCAGCCTGGACTCGGACAGCAGCTCCGCCGCCTCCTCGCCCATGGTGGATATCACCTGCAGAGCCAGCAGAATGACAAGGCCGATGGTGGTACTCAAAGGGTCGCCATCTAACATTTTAAACAAGTCTCCAGTTCCGGTAACGGCCGGATAATTAAGAATTTGCCGCCAGGGCGGCAGTTATAGATATAAATATATTGTTTTTTTCACATTATGTCAAACGCAGGGGCTCATATGAGCCGGGTCAGTATGGAGTTGCTCACCAGCATCCCCCGGTCGGTGAGCCGCAGCCGACCCTCCTCCAGCTCCGCCAGCCCATTTCGGCGGCAAAGGCCTATAAACTCCAGCTGCCCCGGCGAAAACTCCGCCGAGAACCTCTGGCGCAGCTCCCCGAGGTCCAGCCCCTCCCGGGTCCTGAGGGCGGTGATTATGAGGTCCTCTGCCTCCACCGGCCCCTCGCTGCAGAGGCTGCCGGGGTAGTCCCCGCCCCGGCTCCAGAGCTCAATAAACCCCTTTATGTCCGCCGGGCAGGAGTAGCGCTGTCCCCCAAAGCAGCTGTGGGCCGCCGGGCCGAAGCCCAGGTAGTCCTCCAGCCGCCAGTACTTAAGGTTGTGGCGGCTCTCCCGCCCCGGCAGGGCGAAGTTGGATATCTCGTAGTGGCCGTACCCCAGCTCCTCGGCCTCCCGGCAGAGCTCCAGGTACTGCTCCGCCGCCGCCTCCTCCCCCGGCAGCTGGGGGGTGTTGTAAAAGAAGGGGGTGCCCTCCATTATCTTTAATAGATAGGCGGATATGTGCCCAACCCCAAGCTCCCGCAGCTGCCTAAGGCTCCCGGCGTTGCCCCGGGCGCTGCTGCCGGGGGTGGCAAGCATGAGGTCGGCCGAGAGGTTGGAAAACCCGGCCTTTGCCGCCCACTCCAGCGCCTCCCGGGCCTCCTCTGCGGTGTGCAGCCGGCCGAGGGACGAGAGCACCCGGTCCTCAAGGCTCTGCACCCCCACCGACAGCCGGTTCACCCCCGCCCGCCGCAGCTCCCGCAGCTTCTCCAGGGAGCAGCTGGCCGGGTTGGTCTCGAGGGTAATCTCGCAGTCCGCCGAGAGCTGGAAGGCCGACGCCGCCGCGTCCAGCAGCAGCGCCACCTCCCGGGGTTCCAGCAGCGACGGGGTGCCGCCGCCAAAGTATACAGTGTCCGCCGAAACCGCCGGAGCCGCCGCAATCTGGGCCGCAAGGGCAGAGATGTAGCGCTCCTTGAGCTCTCGGTCCAGCGGCAGGGAGTAGAAGTCGCAGTAGGGGCATTTGCGGGTGCAGAATGGTATATGTATGTATATCCCGGTCATCCGACTCTCCTTTCGCCCGCGAATAGCCCGGCCGCCTTTGGCGCAAGCTAATCCCGGGTGCCTATGGGTGCTATTATAGCAGATTTCAGGGTACACAGAATGTTTACAAAAAAACAGTTGACAAACCCGCGGAAACGGGTAATATATATTTAGCACTCGGAAACAATGAGTGCTAAAAAATCTGGACGGCAAGTTGCTATGGATATCAGCGACAGAAAAAGATTGATACTGGCCGCGGTGGTCACCCTGCACAGCAGCTCGGGGGACCCGGTGGGTTCCAAGAACCTGGGCAGCTTTTTGAGCCAGCTCTCGGTGAGCTCGGCCACCCTGCGCAACGAGATGTCGGAGCTCACGGCCCTGGGTCTGCTGGAGCAGCCCCACACCTCCGCCGGGCGGGTGCCCACCACCGACGGGGTCAGGTTTTACATCCAGAACCTCATGCACACCCTCCCACTCACCGATGGTGAGAAGCGGGCCATACGCTCGGCGGTAGCGGGGATTGACGCCGACCCCTCAAAGGCGGCCAGAGCCTCGGCAAAGCTGCTCTCGGAGATGTTCTCCCTGGCGGCGGTGGCCTCCACCCCGGTGGGCAGCGACGTGCAGGTGGTGCACTTTAAACTCCTTCGGGTGGGCCGCTACAACCTGGCGGTGCTGGCGGTCACCGGCGCCGGCTCGGTGCTCACAAGGGGCACCCGGGTGGAGGCGGAGCTCTCCGACCCCCAGCTGGAGGCGCTGGAGCAGCTGCTAAACCGGCAGCTGGCCTTTGTCTACCGGCAGGACCTGTCGGCGGCGCTGCTGCGGCACACCGCTTCCTGCCTCGGCGAACTGCGCGAGGCGGCCATGCCTGTGCTCACGGCGGCGGTGGAGCTGATAAAGGAGACCGGCTATGTGGAGACCTGCGCCGAGGGGCAGCAGTACCTGCTGCGCTTCAGGGAACTGGACTCGAGCCTCAAGGACCTGCTCGAGTTCTTCTGCGACTCTGCGGCCATCCGGGAGAAGCTGGAGGCCAGCCCCCGCAGGGTGTCGGTGCTGCTGGGCCCGGACATGGGCTTTGAGCGGTCCGACACGGTGGCGATGGTGGTCTCCCGCTACCGCGCCCCCGGCGGGCGCATGGGCGGCCTCGGCATAGTGGGCCCCCAGAGACTGAACTACCCATATATAATCCCCAGGCTCAGGTACTTCAGCGAGCAGCTGGAGCAGGTCCTGGCTTAGATAAACGGAGGCAACCATTATGGACAACCAGAAATCCACCCCCGAGCAGGCCGCTCCTCTGCAGGAGCAGGTCCCGGAGCAGCTCCCGGAGGCGGAACCCCAGCCCGAAAAAAAGCAGGGCAAGAAGGGCTCCCGGGAGAAGGAGGAGCTCCGGCAGCAGCTGCAGCAGCTGCAGGACCAGCTGGAGGAGTCGGGCAAGAGGTCCGCGGAGCTCAACGACCGGCTGCTCCGCACCGCTGCGGAGTTTGACAACTACCGGCGGCGCACCGAAAAGGAGAAGCAGGCGGCCAACGGCAACGGGGTGGCGGCTGCGGTGGCAAAGATGCTGCCGGTGCTGGACACCCTGGAGATGGCGGCTGCGGCGGACTGCTCCGACGAAAACTACAAAAAGGGAGTGCTCATGACGGTGAGCCTCTTTTCCGGGGCGCTCAGCGGCCTCGGGGTAAAGGAGATAGAGGCCCTGGGCCTCGAGTTTGACCCCAACATCCACTCCGCCATTGCCCAGGAGCCCTCGGAAGGGGAGCCCGGGCGGGTGCTCCGGGTGGTGCAGAAGGGCTACTCCCTGGGGGACCGGGTGGTCCGGCCCTCAATGGTAATAGTATCCCAGCAGCAAACGGCAGAAGCCGATAACATAGATAGCGGCAACAACTGAAAACAACTGATATAAGGAGATAAAGAGCATTATGAGCAAGATTATAGGTATCGACCTTGGAACCACAAACTCCTGCGTGGCGGTTATGGAGGGCGGCGAGCCGGTGGTCATCGCCAACGCCGAGGGCTCCAGGACCACCCCGTCGGTGGTGGCCTTCTCCAAGACCGGCGAGCGCATGGTGGGCCAGGTGGCAAAGCGCCAGGCCATAACCAACCCGGAGCGCACCATCAGCTCCATCAAGCGTGAGATGGGCTCGGACCACCGGGTCAACATCGACGGCAAGAGCTACACCCCTCAGGAAATCTCCGCCATGATTCTGCAGAAGCTCAAGGCGGACGCAGAGGCCTACCTTGGCGAGAGCGTCAGCGAGGCGGTCATCACCGTCCCCGCCTACTTCAACGACTCCCAGCGCCAGGCCACCAAGGACGCCGGCACCATCGCCGGCCTCGACGTGAAGCGCATTATCAACGAGCCCACCGCCGCGGCCCTCGCCTACGGCATGGACAAGGAGGACAGCCAGAAGGTCATGGTCTACGACCTGGGCGGCGGCACCTTCGATGTGTCCATCATCGAGATGGGGGACGGGGTGCAGGAGGTCATCGCCACCGCCGGCAACAACCGCCTGGGCGGCGACGACTTTGACCAGAGGATAATCGACTACCTCGCCGACGAGTTCCGCAAGGAGAACGGCGTGGACCTCAAGCAGGACAAGATGGCGCTGCAGCGGCTCAAGGAGGCCGCCGAGAAGGCCAAGATCGAGCTCTCCTCGGTCATGTCCTCCTCCATCAACCTCCCCTTCATCACCGCCGACGCCACCGGCCCCAAGCACCTGGACACCACCCTCACAAGGGCCAAGTTCGACGAGCTCACCGCCGACCTCGTGGAAAAGACCATGGGTCCCACCCGTCAGGCTCTGTCCGACGCGGGCCTCAAGCCCACCGACCTTGACAAGGTGCTGCTGGTGGGCGGCTCCTCCCGCATCCCCGCGGTGCAGGAGGCGGTGAAGAAGCTCATCGGCAAGGAGCCCTTCAAGGGCATCAACCCGGACGAGTGCGTGGCCATCGGCGCCGCCATTCAGGCGGGGGTGCTGGGCGGCGACGTAAAGGGCCTGCTGCTGCTGGACGTCACCCCCCTGTCCCTTGGCATCGAGACCGAGGGCGGCATAAACACCAAGATAATCGAGCGCAACACCACCATCCCCACCAAGAAGAGCCAGATCTTCTCCACCGCAGCCAACGGTCAGACCTCGGTTGAGATCCACGTGCTGCAGGGCGAGAGGGACTTTGCAAGGGACAACAAGACCCTCGGCATGTTCCGGCTGGACGGCATCCCCGCCGCCCCCCGCGGAGTGCCCCAGATTGAGGTCACCTTCGACATCGACGCCAACGGCATAGTCCACGTCTCCGCCAAGGACCTCGGCACCGGCAAGGAGAACAACATCACCATCACCAGCTCCTCCAACATGAGCAAGGAGGAGATCGACAAGGCGGTGCGGGAGGCGGAGCAGTTCGCCGAGAACGACCGCAAGATGCGCGAGGAGGTGGAGAACAAGAACGCCGCCGACTCGGTGGCCTACCAGAGCGAGAAGATGCTCAAGGACCTGGAGGGCAAGATTGACCCCGCCGACAAGAGCGACATAGAGGCCAAGATCGCCTCCCTGCGCAAGGCCATAACCGACAACGACCAGTCCGCCATCAAGAGCCAGCGCGAGGCGCTGGAGCAGAAGGTGTACGAGGTCTCCAGCAAGCTCTACAGCCAGCAGGGCGGCGCCCAGGGCGCCGAGGGTGGTTACCAGCAGTCCTCCGGCTCCGACACCTCCGGCAGGAACGGCGACGACAACGTGGTGGATGCCGACTTCACCGAGGTGGACTAATCAGAATACCCTTTCCGGAACGGCGAGGGCGCGGCTCCTGCCGCGCCCTCAAAGCCGTGTAAATTCACATTTTAAGAGGTGGCGATAGAAGATGCCTCAGCAGAAAAAAGATTACTACGAGGTCCTGGGCGTAGACCGCAACGCCACCGCGGACCAGATTAAGAGCGAATATCGCAAAAAGGCCAAGAAGTACCACCCCGACCTCAACCCCGGCGACAAGCAGGCGGAGGAGATGTTCAAGGAGGTAAACGAAGCCTACGAGGTGCTCTCGGACAAGGAGAAGCGCGCCCGGTATGACCAGTTCGGCCACGCCGGGGTGGATCCCTCCTACGGCGCGGGCAGCGGCTTTGGCAGCGGCGCGGGCTTTGCGGGCATGGACCTGGACGACCTGTTCGGCAGCATGTTCGGCAGCGCCTTCGGCTTTGGCGGCCGCAGCGCAAGGCGGCAGAACCCCAACGCCCCCCGCAAGGGTTCGGACGTCCATGCCGGGGTGACCCTCAGCTTCATGGAGGCTGCCAAGGGCTGCAAAAAGACCATTGTGGTCAACGCCATGGAGAGCTGTGAAAAGTGCTCCGGCAGCGGCGCCGCCCCCGGCTCGGAGGTCAGGACCTGCCCCGACTGCGGCGGCACCGGCTATATAACGGTGCAGCAGCAGGGGATCTTCGGAGCCACCATGCAGACCACCAAGCCCTGCCCCCACTGCGCCGGCAAGGGCCGTATTATTGACAAGCCCTGCCCCGACTGCGGCGGCCAGGGCAAGGTGCGCCGCCGCCGCAAACTGGAGATCACCATCCCCGCCGGCATAGACGACGACCAGAGCCTCTCCATAAGGGGCAAGGGGGACGCGGGGACCAACGGTGGTCCCAACGGGGACGTCATCGTGGTGGTGAGCGTAAAGCCGGATGAGCTGTTTGAGCGCCGGCGGTACGACGTGTTCGTAACCGTGCCGGTAAAGTACTCGGAGGCGGCCCTGGGCTGCGAGATAACGGTGCCCACCGTGGACGGCAAGCGCAAGTTCACCATCCCCGCCGGCACCCAGTCGGGCGCCACCTTCCGGCTGCGTGGCCAGGGCATACAGTACCTTGGCGGTAAGGGCCGGGGGGACCAGTATGTGGAGGTGGCCATAGAGGTGCCCCAGAAGCTCACAAGAGAGCAGCGCCAGCGGCTCTCGGAGTTCGACTCCTCCCTCTCGGACCGCAACCTCGAGAACCACAAGCGGTTTAACGACCTTATGAAAAAGACCTTTGGCAAGGAATAGAGCCCATGGAATGGACAGAGCTTAAGTTCGCCGTAAAGACCGAGCACACCGACCTCGCCGCCGCCATCGCCAACATGGTGAGCGACGGCGGCATAATGATAGAGGACTACTCCGACATGGAGCAGACGCTGGAGTCCATGGGCTGGCAGGGCTACATAAGCGACCAGCTGCTGAACAAGGACCGCAGCGTCTCGGTGATACACATCTTCCTGCCCCCCGACTCCGACCCGGACGGGGCCCAGGAGTTCATCCAACAGAAGCTTGAAGCCTCCGGTGTGGAGGCGGCCTTCTCACGGGACATTTCCGAGGACCAGGACTGGGCCACCGCCTGGAAGCGGTTCTACCACCCCTTCAAGGTGGGGGAGAAGCTGGCGGTGCGCCCTTCCTGGGAGCCCTACAGCCCCGCCCCCGGCGAGGTAGTGCTCACCCTGGACCCGGGCATGGCCTTCGGCACCGGGGAGCACGAAACCACCTACCTCTGCCTGCAGCAGCTGGAGCGGCTGGTGCAGCCGGGCTGGCGGGTGCTGGACATGGGCTGCGGCAGCGGCATACTCTCCATAGCGGCGCTGCTGCTGGGGGCCGCCGGGGCCACCGGAGTGGACATTGACCCGGTGGCGGTGCGCACCGCCCGGGAGAACGCCTGCCTCAACGGCATTGACCCCTCCCGCTACCGCCTGCTCACCGGCAACGCCTCCAGCGACGAGGGAGTCCGCCGGGAGATAGGCGGCGGCTACCAGCTCATTACCGCCAACATCGTGGCGGATGTGCTCATCGCCCAGGCCGGGCTTTATCTTGACTGCCTCGCCCCCGGCGGGCTGTTGGTGGCCAGCGGCATAATAGGGGAGCGGGCGCTGGAGGTGCAGCGGGCGCTGGAGGAGGCGGGTTTCCTGCTGCAGCAGCGGCTGGAAAAGCGCTCCTGGGTGGCCCTTCGCATGAAAAAGCCGGAGTAAAAATAGCGGAACGCAAAAAAGCAGCGAAGCTGATTACAGCTTCGCTGCTTTTGCATCTCGTGGGGGTTACTCCCCGGCGGCGGTCTCCTCGGGAGCGGGGGCCGCCTTTATCACGCCCTTGTGCCAGGAGCCGAAGAAGTAGTAGCCGAGGGCTATTGCAGTGCCGAACACGGTGCTCACCGGGGTGCCGCAGCCAACCCCCGCGAGACCCATTCCCGCCACGCTGCCCAGCAGGTGGGAGATGGGCACCCTGAATACCACCGAGCAGAGGATGTTGTTGGCGGCGGTCACCAGGGTGTGCCCGGTGGCGTTGATAAAGCCGTTGGCGCAGAACATGAAGGGGACAATGAGGTAGTCGTAGATGTTGTAGGTCAGGTACTCGAGGCCCGCAGCTATCATGGCGGGGTCGTTGTCAAAGAGGGAGATGAGCTGCTCGGGTATCACCTTAAAGAGGATGAATGCCGGCAGGCTCAGGCAGAAGGCGATGACCGAGCCGAGGGCGTAGGTCCTCTTGGCCCTCTTGAGCTCCCCGGCGCCAATGCACTGGGCGCAGATGTTGGAGATGGAGTTGCTCAGCGCCAGCGGCGGCATTATGGCAAAGCTGTTGAGCTTGTTCACCACCGCAGTGGCGGCGGAGGCCATGACGCCGTAGGAGTTTATCATGCTGGTGAGGAACATGAAGGATACCGAGTTTATCATGTTCTGTATCATGGTGGGGATGCCCACCCGGATGAGGTCCTTGAGGTCCTCCCTGTATATCTTGAAGGAGCTGGGCTTGAAGTCAAAGGCGAAGTTGTTGCGCTTGAAATAGAAGATGCAGAGCACCATGCTGAGGCCCTGGGAGAAGACGGTGGCCACCGCCGCGCCGAAGGCGGCGAGCCCCAGCGGGCCAACCAGAATTATGTCCAGCACAATGTTGGTGAGGCAGGCTATGGTCACGTACTTCATGGGCTGCTTGCTGTTGCCCATGCCGCGCAGTATTGCGGAGAAGGCGTTGTAGCCGAAGATGAATATGGTTCCGCAGGAGGTGACCCGCAGGTAGGAGAGCGCCTCCGAGAAGCTCTCGGCGGGGGTGTCCAGCCAGCCGAGGAAGGTCTTTGCGAAGATGAGCATTAGGGCTGTGAAGAACACCGCCGCGTAGATGAGGGAGGTGAGCAGGGTGCTGATCACGTGGTGCACCTTCTCTTCCCGCTTGGCCCCGAAGTGCTGGCCTATTATGATGCTGCCGCCGAGGCAAAGGCCGAACACCGCGTTGGTCATAAAGAAGGTGAGCTGGCCGCCGATGTTGACGCCGGATATGCTGAAGGAGCCGCAGAACTGGCCCACAATCAGCATGTCCGCCACGTTGTACACCGACTGGATGATGTTGGAGAACAGCAGCGGCAGAGCAAACTTCACCAGCTGCTTTACGACGCTGCCCTCTGACAACCTTGAGGAGGTTCTATCCATTTTTTCCCTTTCCGCGGCCATTCCAAAGCAATAAAAAAGAGCCTTTCCAAGGCAGGGGCCGCATATAAAAATAGCAACTACAATATTATGGCGCAGGTGTAAATTTTTTTCAAGCTTTTTTATGCAAAAAGCCGGGGCGCGGTCACCTGGCCGCGCCCCCGAGAAGCTGCTCGATCTCCGCTATTGTCGGCATGGAGGGCATCCCTCCGCGCCGCCCCACCGACAGCGCAGCCGCCGCCGCGGCCCAGCGGCCCGCCTCCAGCAGCTGCTCCCGGCCGGGGCTTTGCAGCGCTCCAAGCCCCAGCAGCCGGGCGAGGAAGGAGCCGAACCAGCAGTCCCCGGCCCCGGTGGCGTCCACCGGCTGCGGGCAGGGTGCCGCCGGCACCGGCAGCGGCTCCAGCTCCCGGCCCATGAGCAGCGCGCCCCTCTCCCCGAGGGTCACCGCAGCTGCAGCAGCTCCACCCTCTATCAGCCGACGCAGAGCCTGCTCTGGGCTGTCCGCCCCGGTGGCGAGGCCCGCCTCCTCCTCCGAGAGCTTTACAATGTCCGCCAGCGGCAGAGCCCGGCGGATCTGCCCGGCCGCCTCCTCCCGGCTCCCCCAGAGCATGGGCCGGTAGTTGGGGTCGAAGGCAACTGCGGCCCCGGCCCTCTTAGCCATGGCCGCCGCCTCGAGGGTGGCCTCCCGGGAGGGTTCCCCGGTCAGCGACAGGGAGCCGAAGCAGAATGCCCGGCAGTGCTCCGCTACCTCCCGGCATATCTCATCCCGGCGCAGCAGGGTGTCCGCACCGGGCTTGCGGGCGAAGGAGAACTCCCTCTCCCCGCCCTCCCCCAGCGACACAAAGGCCAGGGTGGTAAACGCTTCACCGGTGAGCAGCAGCCCTCGGGTGTCAATGCCCTCCTTTTCGAGGGTGCGCTTTAAAAACCTGCCCTGGGCGTCCTCGCCCACCTTGCCGATAAAGGCGGCCGAGAGTCCCTGCCGCGCCGCCGCGGCCAGCAGGTTGCAGGGCGCGCCCCCCGGGTTCTGCTCGAAAAGACGCATCCCCCCGGCGCTGCGGCCCGCCTCGGTAAAGTCTATGAGCAGCTCGCCAATGGCGGCAATGTCAACCATCTCGGACACCTCCAGCTGTGATTCTAAGACAATAGTAGCATTTAATCTTCGGTGTGTCGATAAACAAAATCCCATTTTACAGCCGCACGGATTATGGTAAAATAGTACCATAAAATACTGCGCCCAGAGCGCATTCTGTGGAGGATAACCATGGGAGTTAATTCCAGAGTAAACAACGGCTACCTCAAGGGCCGCACCCGCGCGGACATCGACACCAACCTGCGCATTCTCAATCAGCTGCGCTGGCCCAAGAACAAGGTGGATGTGGTCATCGATACCGACACCTACAACGAGATCGACGATCAGTACGCCATCGCCTACGCCCTTCGCTCCCCCGAGCGCATGACGGTAAAGGCCATCTACGCCGCCCCCTTCGACAACCACAAGTGCGCCGACGCCAAGGAGGGCATGGAGCTCTCCTTCAAGGAGATACACAACATCTGCACCCTGCTGGGCGAGACCGACATCCTCAAGAACACCTTTAAGGGCTCCGACCAGTTCCTCAAGGACGAAAAGACCCCCGTCATGTCCGATGCGGTCAATGACCTTGTGGAGCGGGCGATGAACTACACCCAGGACAACCCCCTCTATGTGGTGGCTCTCGGCGCCATCACCAACATCGCCTCGGCGCTGCTGGTGAAGCCGGAGATTGCCGAGCGCATCGTGCTCATCTGGCTGGGCGGCCACGCGATGCACTGGCCCAACACCTTTGAGTTCAACATGCTGCAGGACGTTGCCGCCGCCCGGGTGGTGTACGCCACCGAGCTGCCCATGGTGCTGCTGCCCTGCCAGGGCGTTGTGTCCGGCTTCACCGTCAGCGGCCCGGACCTCGAGTACTGGCTGCGGGGCAAGAACGACCTCTGCAACTACCTCTGCGACGTGACCATCAAGGAGGCGGAGGAGCGCAACAAGATCGCCACC
>CALXAK010000024.1 GCA_944386255.1 uncultured Clostridia bacterium | reverse complement strand
CAAAGAGCGCCCCTACCTCATCAAGTGCATATAACCTGACCCCACTGCAAAAAAGGAGAGCGGCCAAAAACCGCTCTCCTTTATTTATTTGTCCGCTTTTGCAGCCGGAGCGCCGGGGGAAGGATGCTTTTTGCCCTGCCGCCCAAGGGTTTTTGGCGGAGAGCGGGCTTTTATTCCCCGCCGGCGGCCCCTTTCCTTGAAATAGCCGCCCGTCCCGCCGCGGCCGCCCGCCGCAGCAGCCCCTCCAGCCGGGAGAAGCCGAGGCAGAGCGCGCTCGCCGTCACGGTTATGAACACCGGCAGGTGGTTAAAGAGGTAGCGGCTCCTGGTCTCCCAGAGGCAGAGGAACAGGAAAAGGCCGAATATGGCGATCAGGCAGGGGAGCAGCCGGGGGCTTTGCCGCCTCAGCGCCGCAGCGAGGCACGCCGCCGCCACCGAGAGTATGTTTATCAGCATAAGACCCTGCTGCCAGTGGGCGAGGATGTAGTAGTTGTATCCGGAGTAGATTATGTAGCTGTCCATCACGGAGGGCCGGGCCCGCAGCCGGTCTATCTTGTAGGCGGAGTAGTAGCTGCCCTCCCCCCAGGTGAAGGCGCACTTCACCCGAAGGTGCTGCAGCAGCCCCGACACCCCCATCTCCCGGAGCCTTCGGCCTATCTCCTGGGCCACCGCCTCGTCCCGCTGCTCCGGCGGGAAGGAGAGGGTGTACTTGTAGTCCGGGTCGTAGTAGTTGCCGTTGCCGGTGAGACCCATCATTATCCAGTGGGTCTTGGGTATGTAGTAGCTTGGGTCGTCCTCCACCAGCAGGGGGTTGTTGTAAAAGAACAGCTGCATCGGCAGGTAGAGGGCGAGGAACACCCCCAGCATCGCCCCCAGCGCACCCAGCAGCTTTTTGACCGGCAGGCAGAGAGCGGCGTCTATGGCCACCGCAATGAGCATAAACCCCGCGGTTATCTTGAGCGCCATGCCGGCGGCCGCCACCGCCCCCATGGCCGCCAGCAGCGGCAGCGCCGGGCGCAGGCCCTCATCCTGCAGCCGCTCCCTGGCCCGCAGCCAGAGGTAGAAGGGGAGGATGGGGAAGGGCATGGTGAGGGTGTCGGTGTAGTAGATGGGCACGTAGATGAGCAGCGCCGGGGTGGCCAGCATCAGCAGCGCGCCCAGCCCCGCCGCCAGCCTGCCGCCGAACAGCCGCCGCAGCGTGAGGTAGCAGAGCAGCACCGAGAGGTCTATGGCCAGTATGTTGAGGCCGATGCCCACGAAGTTGAGGTCGCTCACCCCCATGAGGGCAAAGGGCTTCATCACCGCCACCAGCAGCAGGAAGATAGGGGTGTTGTTGGGCCACATCCTGAAGTACTCCCCGCCCAGGGTCCCGTCGGTGCAGTAGTCCATGGCCGCGCCCGCCACAATGTTGAAGTCCCAGGCGGTGCCCCGGCTGGAGTAGAGCTGCATAGCAAAGTAGACCTGGGCCGCCAGGTAGGCCGCCCCCGCCAGCAGGAACAGCCCCCGCACCGAGATCTCCCGCGCCCTTTTGGGCAGCAGGGAGGCGAGCCGCGCGAGGATGTACACCCCCAGTAGCGCCAGAAGTATCTGCAGGGTGCGCTTGAGTATGAGCCGGTCGTAGAGCCAGTAGGGAGTGGCCTCGGTGACGCAGAGGTAACCGAGATACAAAAACACCAGGAACAGCAGCGCGCCGAGCACGCGCCTCAGCGCCGAAGACAGCATAGTTTCCCCCATCCATTTTTTCTACATTCTAACCCCTCTTCCCCCATACTTCAACCCGATACCATGGCGAGGGTGAGGTCGTTCACGTTGGTGCCGGTGGGCCCGGTCACAATGAGGTCCCCCGCCGCCAGCAGCCCCCGGTAGGAGTCGTTGCGCCGCAGGATGTCGGGTATCGAGAGCCCGGCGGCCCTTACCCGTCCGGCGGTGCCCCCGTCGCATATCCCCCCGGCGGCGCCGGTGGGGCCGTCGGTTCCGTCCGAGCCGGCCGAGAGCACCAGCGCCCCCCGGCTGCCCTCCAGCAGCTCCCCGGCGGCCAGCGCCAGGTGCTGGCTGCGGCCGCCGAGGCCGTCCCCAGTCACCCTCACCACCGTTTCCCCCACCGCCACCGCCGCGGCGGGGCCGTGGCCCTGCATCTCCAGGGCGAGCCGGGCCATCCTGCGCCCCGTCTCCCCGGCCTCGCCGGTGAGTGGCTCCGGCAGCAGCTGCACCCGGTAGCCCAGCTCCCGGCACCTGCCGGCCGCCGCCTGCAGCAGCAGCCGGGCGGAGCCGACCACAAGGCTGCTGCAGTTGCAGAGCCGCTTCGGGGTCTCGGCCCGGAGCAGCTCAAGCTCCCGGGGCCCTAAGGGCAGGCGGTATCTTTCCGCCGCCGCCAGCGCCTCGGCGGCGCTGGAGCTGTCTGGGCAGCAGGGCCCGGAGGCGATGGTGGATATGTCGTCCCCCAGCACGTCCGAGAGTATCAGGCAGACTACCTTCGCCGGGGCGCAGAGCTCCCCGAACCTGCCCCCCTTCACCGCAGACAGCCGCTTTCGCACCGAGTTTATCTCCCGTATGTCCGCTCCCCCCGCCAGCAGGCATTCGGTCACCATCGCCAGCAGCTGCGGGTCTATGAGCGGGCACTCAAACAGGGCGGAGCCCCCGCCGGAGATGAGGCAGAGCACCGTGTCCCCCTCCCCCAGCGGCCGCACCAGCTCCATGGCCCGGCGGGTGGCGGCAAACCCCGCCCCGTCCGGCACCGGGTGCCCGGCCTCGAATATCTCCAGCCCCGGCAGGGGAGGGCCGGCGTGGCCGTATTTGGTAATAACAATCCCGCCGGCGAGCCCCGGCAGCAGCGGCAGCGCCGCCTCGGCCATGCGGTAGGCCGCCTTGCCAAAGGCCACCAGCGTCACCCGGCCGCATATTTCCAGCTTCCCCAGCGCCCGGGCCACCCCGGCGGCGGGGTCGCAGGCGGCTATGGCGCTGCGCATTATCTCCAGCGCGTCCTCCCGCAGCCTGTCCATGTTTCCCTCCTTTTAAAAAACTCCCCCGGAGCTCCGGGGGAGGGCGTGGGCCGGCGGCCCAGGGCTATCTTGTGAGGTTTTTGACCCATCTCATGCGCAGCACGCAGAGCACCCCGACCGTGGCCTTGAGGGGCATGTCCAGCTTTAGCAGCGCGATCACCGCCACCGGCGAGAGCTGCCAGACCAGCGCCGCCAGCCAGGC
>CALXAK010000023.1 GCA_944386255.1 uncultured Clostridia bacterium | reverse complement strand
TGCAAAACGGAGAAACGGCATAGCCGAAGCTACGCCGTTTCCCGAAAACAATCTTATGCTGTTTTATGCGTGCCACCCGAAGGGGGCGCTTTTCCTATGCCGTTTTTCACTGAGCCGCCAGTTCCTTCTGCCGCTCCAGCTCCTTCTGGCGGCGGCGTTTGCCGGAGTCCACCGATATAAACCCGGTCACAAGGGCGATGGCCACCAGCGCCGCGCCGAAGATGAAGGTGCCCTTGTAGGTGCCGCCGATGTCGTAGAAGAGAGCGAGGGAGGAGCAGAGCCCGCCGCCAATGAGGCTGTTGCCCAGCATGAGCACCGGCCAAATCTCGGCGTAGTACCTGCCGCCCAGCACGCTCCGCACCAGCAGCGGGACCTGCAGGGTGTACATGCCGCTGCCGAGCCCGTAGCAGGCGGTGCCTATCATCAGCAGCGCCACGCTGCTTCCGCAGAGCACCACCATCGAGAGCCCCAGCAGCTGGAAGAAACAGCCCCAAACAAGCCCCGCCTTCACCCCGAAGCGGTCGTTGAGGGAACCCAGGATGAGGCTGCAGACTATGCCGGTTATGCTCATAATGGAGTAGGCGGTGGCCCCAATGGTGGGCAGGTTGCCGAGCTCCATGGTGGAGTAGCTCACAAAGTAGGAGGGGCAGCCCGCCGAGAGGCTGAACATTATGCCGGTTATCCAGACGAGGTAGAAAACCGGGGTCCTGAATCCGGTGGCGAGGTTGACCCCCCACTCCCCGTCAAAGGCGGCGGGCCGGTCGGGGGAGCCCTCCAGCTCCTCGGCGCCGTAAGGCCTCATGCCGAGGTCCTGGGGCCGGCGGAAGATGAGTATGGAGCAGGGGACCGACACAATCAGCACCACCAGGGTGGCTATTTGCACGCTGCTGCGCCAGCCTATGGTGGAGATGAGCTCCGCAAACACCGGGCTCCAGATGGCGCCGCCAATGCTGCGGCAGGCCATTATGAGTCCCAGGGCAAACCCCGCCCTTTTGGCGAACCACATGTTTATGAGAATGGGAAAGGCCATGAAGGACACAATGGAACCTCCAAGGCCCAGCAGCACCCCGGAGATGTAGAACATCCTAACACTGGTGTAGGTGGACATCAGCCCGTAGGCCGAGCCCTCCACCACAAGGCCGACAACAATCACAATCCCTATGTGCCGGGTGCTGAGTATCTTGCTGGCAAGGGGGTAGAGCAGCGCCATCACCACGGCGCTTATGCTGGTGAGAAGGGTGAACTCGTTCACCTGGCACCCAAACTCCGCCACCACCGCAGAGGTGAGGTTGGAGGTGCAGACCTGCAGCGGCCCCTGGCCGGTGAGGGCCACCAGCATGGAGCCTATGAGTATCTTCCAGGCGTAGTGCAGCTTGGGCTTGGTTTGTTCGCTCATGCTTTTCTCCCTTTTAAATGTAGTTATTTTTAGTATACCCTACCGGTCAAGCGGATGGACGGACTGGACCGGCTGTGCTATTATGAAAAAAACAGTCCGCCGCGGCCAGCCGCGGCATTTTTGGAGGCTTTGAATGAAGAAAAACAGCGCCGCGGCCACCATCGCCATGCTGTCCTTCGGTTGGCTTGCAATATGGGTCTACAGGACGGTGCTATCTCCCGCCTACAGCTCCATCGCCGGTGAGCTCGGCATAACCTCCTCCGCCATGCTGGGCCTCATCTCCAGCTGCTACTTCCTGGGCTATGTGGCGGTGCAGGTCCCGGGGGGCTTCCTCATCGACCGCTTCGGCCGCCGCCGTGTGCTGCTGCCGGGCTTCGGGCTGTTCCTGCTGGGCTCGCTGGTGGTCTGCTCCGCCGGCAGCCTCTTTACCCTGTACCTTGGCTCCACCATAGCAGGGCTCGGCACCGGGGTCTACTACGCCGGGGCCTTCTCCCTCTCCGCCGAGCGCATCCCCGCCGGCTCCAGGACCCTCTCCACCGCCCTTGTCAACAGCGGCTCAGCGGTGGGTATGGTGCTGGGCTACAGCATCTCCAGCCTGCTGGTGGGTTCCCTCGGCCTCAGCTGGCGGGTGCCGGTGGCGGTGGCGGCGGTTGCCGCCGCGGCGGCAACCGCGTTCCTGGCCGCCGGCCTGGACAGCGCCCCGCCCAAGGGCGCCAGGGAGCGGGCGGACCTGCGGCGCATCCTCAGCCCACCGGTGCTCACCTCCTGCATCTTCTACTTCGGCACCTGCTACGGCTACTACATGATCGTCACCTGGCTGCCCTCATTCCTGCAGACTGAGCGCAGCTTTTCCGCCACCGCGGCGGGGCTGGTGGCCTCAATAGTGCCCCTCGCCTCCATACCCGGAGCAATAGTTTTCGGCCGCCTGGTGGACCGCTTCGCCGGCCGCCGGGTGCAGTTCCTCATCTGCATGCAGCTGCTCTCGGCCCTGCTGCTGGTGCTGGCCGCCGCCACCAGCAGCGTCGCGCTCACCATGGCCTGCTTTGTAATCTACGGCGCCACCGGCAAGATCGCCGAGGACCCGCTTATCGTGCTGCACGTCACCGACCGCCTGGGCGGCAGGAGGGTGGCCAGCGGACTTTCGGTCTTTAACTGCATAGGCATGAGCGCCTCGGTGCTGGCCCCCAGCGTCTCCGGCGCCATAGGAGACGCTACCGGCAGCGGGGTGGGCGGATTCTACCTCTCGGTGGCGGTTCTGCTGCTCAGCGCCCTCATTTTCCTGTTGGGCAACCGCGACAGGGGCAAAAATTCGTGAGAATACATAAAAAAGGCGGGGAATAATCGGCTGATTTGCTAATTGTCACGGCAGATTGCAAGCTATTATAATTTATTTAATCGAATAACTTACGCATCTGCGGAGGACATCAGCCATGAAAAAGTACGTAACCGCCGGTTCGGTCATCACCAACCGCATCATCTTCACCGACAAAAGGGTGATGGACCGCATTATGGGCGGGCACGGTCTCTACGCCCACGAAGGTGTCTGCTTTGGCGCAGAGAACGCGGTGTTTATCTCCGCAGTTGGAAAGGACTTTGACGAGTACTACGGCCGGTGGTTCGACCAGAACTCCATGACCCGGGAGGGGCTCAAGTTCTGCCTCGATCGCTGCAACTACAACGAGCTCGTCTACTTCCCCGACGGCCAGTACAAGGAGTACTCCATCTACGGCCCCGAGGAAGAGGTCAAGAATCGCGCCGCCGGGGTGCTCACCTGTGACGACCTCGCCCCCCACCTGGAGGGCGCGGCGGGCCTCTACACCATGGTGCAGTTCCCGGCCGCCGAGTTCCGCGCGCTCAAGGACCGGTGCGGGTTTAAGTATATGTGGGAGTACGGCCCCCAACTGCTGCGGGAGAAGGGCCGGGACGCGGTGATGGACTACATCTCCCTCACCGACATCTACTCCCTCAACCGCCCCGAGAGCTTTGCCCTCTTCGGCGTGGAGAGCGAGGAGGCCGCCATAGCCGAAATCAAAAACCTCGGCAAGCCCTGCTACTACCGCGTGGGCAGCAAGGGCGCCTATATGGTGATGGACGGGGAGACCGCCTTTGTGCCGGTGGTGCATGTGGCGCCAAAGGAGCAGGAGGTGGACCCCACCGGCTGCGGCAACAGCTCCACCGGGGCCGCCATGTGGGCCTTCTCCGAGGGGTTTGATCCGCTGATGATCTGCGTATGGGGCAACGTGGTGGCAGGCTTCAACGCCATGCAGTACGGCCCCCGCCTGGATCTCACCGCCGAAACCCGCAGGCTTGCAAAGGCCAAGGCGGAAGAGGTGTACAAAGAGATTAAGAGGGGATAGGGCATGGACTACCTTGTTACCGGCTCGGTTATAGTAAACAACCTTAAGTTCCCGGACGGCCGCTTTATCGAAAATGTCCTGGGGGGCTGCGTCATCTACTCCTTCACCGGCTTTCGGGTGTTCACCAGGGACTGCGCCATCGCCGCCAAGGTGGGGGAGGACTTTGAGGAGTACTTTGGGGACTGGTTCGACAAAAACCAGCTCTCCCGGGAGGGCCTGGTGGTGACCCACGAGCACACCATGAACTCCATCCTCACCTACGCCGAGGACGGCTCCTTCATCGACCGCTCGGTCTGGCTGCCGGAGGACGCGGTGACCCCCATGCACTCCGACAGCTTCAGCCTGGACCTCACCGCCTTTGACCACCTGTTCCCGCAGGTGAAGAAGGGGGTGTACGTGTTCAACGACTGCCAGCACATGGCCCCCTTCCGGGAGAAGTACGGCTTTAAGGTGATGCTGGAGGCGGAGAACAACGCCACGGCGGAGTACCGGCCCCGGCTGATGAAGTCGCTGGAGAGCTGCGACTTCTGGTCCATCAACCGCAAGGAGAGCTTTGAGGTCTTTGGGGTGGACAGCGAGGAGGCGGCCATAAAAGTCCTGCTGGACATCGGCCTGCCCTGCTTCTACCGGGTGGGCAAAAAGGGCTCCTACATGGTAATGGACGGCAAGGCCTGGTTCGCCCCCACCGCCAACATAGTCCCCCCAGACCAGGAGGTGGACCCCACCGGCTGCGGCAACAGCTCCACCGCCGCCGCCATGTGGGCGCTCTGCGAGGGCTACGACCCGCTCATGACCGCCTGCCTGGCAAACGCGGTGGCGGGCTACAACGTGCTGCAGTACGGCCCCATTCCGGTGATGAACCAGCGGGTAAAGAGCGGCGCCATGGCCTTTGCCGAGATGCTGTACGACGAGATAAAGGACTCTTCCAGGGTGGTGTGACCCCACCCCGGCGGGGCGGAGGGCCAAAGCCCTCCGCCCCTTTTTGCTGCGCCGTGCCTTATACAAAAAAGGTTGTTAAATCCCGTCTGTTGTTGTAAAATTTAACCATAACAACTCTTTGGAGGTCCGCCATGGATACCAGCGGCAACAGCAGGACGGTAAAATTCGCAATGACCATCTGCATGGTGATGATGTTCGCCATGGCGGTCTCCTCCAACATGTACGCAACGCTGGTCTCCAGCATAATAGACAACTTCGGCCTCAGCAAGACGGTGGCCTCCAGCTTCACCGCTGCCTCCAGCATCTGCTCCATGGGGGTAATGCTGTTCATAATGGTCTTTGGCGACCGGCTCAACAAAGGGGTCACCTTGGGCATCGTCTGCTCGGTCTACGGCCTGTCCATGATAATCCTCGGTGCGTTCACCAACTTCCTGCTCTTCTTTGTGGATTTTACACTGGTGGGGGTCTGCGGCAGCTTTGTGGACAGCGTGGACGGCGCCCACATGTCCGACCTCGCCGGTGAGAACCGATCCAAGGGCATCGCCGCCCTGCACACCATCTTCGCGGTGGGGGCGATAGTCTCCCCCAACTTTGCCGCCTTTATGCTGCTGCGCTCCGGCTCCTACAAGCAGCCCTACCTGGTGGCGGGCTATGTGCTGCTGGCGGTGGGCCTCATTATGCTGGTCTACACCCTTAAGGACCCCTTCCTTCGCACCAGCCACCGGGCCATAGCGGCTGCCGCCTCAAAGCAGGGGGGCAGGAAATTCTCCCTGCCCATAAAGGAGATGCTGCACTCAAAGCGCCTTGTGATGCTGGCCCTCGGCACCTTCTTCAACACCGGCAGCTACTACCTCTTCACCATGCTCACCGACTACCTCACCGGCATCGACCCGGTGGTGTTCCCAATTGCGGTCTGCTCCATAATCCACACCTGCTACAACTCCGGTATGCTGGTCAGCCGCACCGCCCTCTCGGTGTTCAGCCGCCGCATAAACCTCTCCGGCTTCTCCGCCTGGAGCGGGATACTCTGCGCCATCGCCCTCGTGAGCGCCACCGCCATAACCACCCCGGCGGCCTTTATGGCGGCAATGCTGTTTGTGGGGCTCATCGGCGGGGCCAACTACACCATGCGCATGATCCTAGTCTGCAACGAGTTCCCCAACAACTCCGCCAGCATGATGGCCATTGTAAACATCTCCGCCTCCCTCGGCTCCACCGTGTTCTACATGCTCTTCGGCGCGGTGGCGGACAACATAAGCTACACCCTCTCCATGGTGCTCTCCATGTGCTGCTATATAATGCCCGCCTTCTTCACCTTTATAGGCTACGGCAGGGAAGCGCTGCCGGTTTTGAGGAAGGATGTAATATAATCTCCCCGCACCGCAAAGGCCGGAGGGCAAGCTGTTTCGCTTGCCCTCCGGCCTTTTTGCTTTTGCGGGAAAAAACGAGCTCAGCCCCGCCCTTTTTTCCTCGGCTTTTTTACACTGAAGCCAAAGCTCCCAAGGCTCTCCCCCAGCCGGAAGTACTGCCCGTGGGCATATGCCATCAGCTCCGCCCGCTCTATGCAGAGCTTTCCGTCCGGGTTTAGCAGCCGGTCGTCCACCAGCACCCTCTTAATCTCCGCGAGGAACATCTCGTGGCAGCCGAGGACGGCGGTGTCGGTCACCCTGCAGGCCAGAGCGATGGGGAATTCATCTATGGCCGGGCAGTCAAAGCCCTCCACCCGGTAGGGGGTGAAGCCCATGGAGGAAAATTTGTCCTCCTCCCGGCCGCTGCGGCAGCCGCAGTAGTCTATGGCCCGGGCCATGGGGGCGGTGGGCAGGTGGATTATAAATTCGCCCCTGGCCTTTATAAGCCCGTGGGAGAACCTCTCGGGGCGCACGCTTATGTAGGTCATGGGCGGGTGGCTGTTGAGGATGCCGGTCCAGGCTATGGTTATGGCGTTGGGCCTCTCGGCGCTGCCGCAGCTCACCAGCACCGGCGGCACCGGGGACAGAAGGGTGGAACCGGGCCATACTACCTTGCTCATGTCAGTCCTCCACCAGGTTGTTCACCCAGGTTCTGCGCCGCACCAGCACAAAACCCAGCACGCACTTTATGAGGTCCAGCAGCTGCACAATTATGTACATGGGGAGAATGTGTATACCCGTGAACCTGGACAGGAAGAAGGCCACCGGCAGGCAGCAGCACCAGACAAAGCCGCAGTCGAAGATGAAGGTTATGGCGGTCTTGCCACCGGTCCTGAGGGTGAAGTAGCAGCAGTTGAGGTAGGCGTTCACCGGCATCATGCAGGCGCTCACCATCAAAAGGTTGGCGGCTATGCCCTTCACCATGTCGGTGGTGTTGTATATCTCGGGGATGAGCGGCGCCAGCAGCGCCATCACAATCCCCACCGCCGCGCAGAGCACCACCGCAAAGGCGGTGAGCTTGCGGTCCTCGTCCACAGCCTTATCCAGCTGGCCGGCCCCCAGCAGCTGGCCGATTATTATGGACACGGTGCTCCCCATGGAGAGGAACACGCAGAAGAAGAGGTTGGAGACGGTGCTGGAGATGTTCACCGCCGACACCACCTCGAGCCCTCTTGTGGAGTAGCACTGGTTGAGCACCGTCATGCCGGTGGACCAGAGCAGCTCGTTTGCCAGCAGGGGAGCGCCCAGCACCAGCATCTGCTTTACCAGTTGGCCCGGCATGCGAAGGGAGTGGAAGGCCCCCACCGCAAAGGGGTTGCGCCAGGTGTTGCGGTGGGTCCAGACCACCACAATGCCGCACTCCACAAACCGCGCTATAACGGTGGCGATGGCGGCGCCCACCACCCCCATGGCCGGCGCGCCGAACTTTCCGAAGATGAGTATGTAGTTGAGCACCAGGTTCACAAACACCGCCGCAATGCCCGCCTTCATGGGCACCATGCTCTCGCCCGTCTCCCTCAGGGTGCTGGCGTAGACCTGCATCACCGCAAAGGGCAGCAGCTGCACCATCATCACCGCCAGGTAGTCCTTGCCGTACTGCAGCGTGGCGGCGAGGTCAAGGCCGCTGCCGCTGTCATGCAGGAACTGGGTTATGAGCTTTTCTCCGAAAAGGCCGAATATCACCCCGAAAACAACCGTGGCCACAACCGATATAATCAACTTTAGGCGCATGGTGTAGCGAATGCCCTGGTCGTCCTTCTTGCCGTAGAACTGGGCGGTGAAGATGCCGGGGCCCGCGAGGCCGCCAAAAATACAAAGGTTAAATACAAATATCAGCTGGTTTACAATTGCAACCCCGGACATGGGCTCGGTGCCCACCTGGCCCACCATTATGTTGTCCAGCAGGCTCACAAAGTTGGTGATTACGTTCTGCACCAGCACCGGGGTCATAATTCCAAACAGTTTGCGGTAGAAATCCCGGTCTCCAATAAACCTGTCGAGCTTTTTGTATCTCATGCTTCTCCTCCTGACGCAATAGGAGGATTCTACACTATTAAGCTAATAAATGCAACATTATCTACCGTTATTTTACACCCTTCCGTCCCATCTCCGGGCAAAAAACAGCCGCCCCGGGGGTCCGGAGCGGCCATTTTTGAGGAAAAAGGTTTACTTTGCGGCGGAGCGCAGCACGCCCAGCATCCAGTCCCGGAACAGCTCCCGGTTGGCGCCCATGGCGAAGCGGCAGTTGGCCTCCTCGGGGGAGACCCTGGCCCTGCGGTCCACAATGCTCTGGCCGTAGGCCCAGCCCCGGTTGATGTCCACGTGTACCCAGGTCTCGATTACATCCTCCAGCACCTCCGGGTGCAGGATGGCGCAGACCGCCAGGGCGTCGTGGATGGGGGCTTTGCCCTGGATGTCAAGGTAGGTCTTGGAGTAGCCGGTTATGCGCTGGGAGATGAGGTCGGCAATGAGCTTTGCGGGGCGGGTGCCGATGGAGCGGAACATCTCCACCTCTTCGGCGGTGATGCAGGCCTTGTCGGTGGCGTCAAGGGGCACAAGGGTCATCTTGCAGCCGGACTGCAGCACCACCTCGGCGGCCTCCGGGTCCACCCAGAAGTTGAGCTCCGCCGCGGGGGTGACGTTCATGTCCTCGCAGGCGCCGCCCATGATGTAGATCTCGTCTATCTTGTCGATTATGCGCGGGTCCGCCCGCATGGCAAGGGCAACGTTGGTCAGCGGCCCCACCGCCACAATGGTGATGGAGTGGTCCTCCGCCGCCATGAGGGTGCGCAGGTAGAAGGCCACCGCCGACTCCGCCTCCTCGGTTATCACCGGGTCGGGGGTGGGCAGGTAGTCGGTGTGCACCTCCACCTTGCTGTCCAGGGTGCCCTCCCGGCGGGGGTTCTTGCGGTAGAGGTCGTGCCAGGAGTTTTTGAGCAGAGTAGAGGCCATGGGCAGGTCCGCGCCCTTGTACACCTTCACCTGGCCCTGCTTGCCGCAGGCCTCCACCACCCGAAGGGAGTTGTTGGTGGTGAGCTTTACCTCCAGGTTGCCGTTTACCGAGCAGATGCCCAGCAGCTCAAACTCGGGGCTGAGCATGGCCATGGTGAGGGCCACAGCGTCGTCGGTGCCGGTGTCAACGTCCATTATTATCTTGCGTTTATCAGCCATGATATTACTCCTTTAATTTTGGTTGGCGCAGCGCCCTCAGGCCTTGGCGGCGTCCTTGCGCAGGACCTCCAGCATCCAGTCGCGGAACATTTCCCGGTCGGCGCCGTGGGCGAAGTAGGTGTTCTTGGGGTCACCGAAGGTGCGGTTGCGCCGGTCCAGGATGGTCTCGCCGTAGGCGATGCCGCCGGAGATGTCCACGTGCACGTTTATGAACTCAACATCCTTCAGCACCTCCGGGTAGAGTATGGAGCAGACCGCCAGGGCGTCGTGTATGGGGGCCTGGGTCTGCATGTCCGCGTCAAACCGGGAGTAGCCGATGATCCTCTGCTCTATGAGGTCCGCCACAAGGTTTGCGGGCTTGGTGCCAATGGCCCTGAAGAGCTTTGCCTCCTCGCCGGTGATGTAGGCCTGGTGGGTGGCGTCGAGGGGCACAAGGGTCACCTTGCAGCCCGCCTGCAGCACTATCTCCAGCGCCTCCGGGTCCACAAAGATGTTGAACTCCGCCGCCGGGGTGGAGTTGTTGACGGCGTAGCCGCCGCCCATTATCACAATCTCCTCAATCTTGTCCACAATCCTCGGGTCGGAGCGGATGGCGAGGGCCACGTTGGTGAGCGGGCCCACCGGCACCAGGGTGACCGAGTGGTCCTCCGCTGCAAGCAGCGTCTCAAGGTAGAAGGCCACCGCCGACTGGGGCTGCTCCTTGGTGACGGGAGCGGGCAGGGGCAGGTGCTCGGGGTGAACCTCCTGGCCTCCGGGGCGCTGGCCCTCCCGGCGGGGTACGCCCCAGCGCACCTGCGGGGTGTAGGGCATGAGGGTGGAGACGATGGGCAGGTCGGCGCCGCGGTAGACCTTTACCGTGTCCTGCTTGCCGCAGCACTCCACCACCCGAAGGGAGTTGTCGGTGGTGAGGTTAACGTCCACGTTGCCGTTCACCGAGCAGATGCCCAGCAGGTCGAAGCGCTGGTCCAGCATCGCCATAACAAGGGCTATGGCGTCGTCGGAACCGGTGTCCACGTCCATGATGATCTTGCGTTTGTCAGCCATATTGCTTCTCCTTTGCGATTTGTTGCAGCTTTGAGAAAAGGGTATTCACATCCAAATAAACTATAGTTTAACGCCAAAAAAAGTAAATAGCAATTTGAGGTTTTGTTGGAATTTCATATTTTTTAGCAAAAAAAGCCCTCCCCGCAAGGGGAGGGCGGTTCCGATGCGCAGGCGTCAGGCACCGTATTCGGTTACGTCCCGGCGCACCACAAAGCCGGTGATGCTGCCGCTGGAATCGAAGTCGATGGTTATTATATCCCCGACCTTCAGCTCCGAGAGCTTGAGGCTGGCGGATGCCCCGGTGGCGTCCACGCTCTTTATGAGCGACTGGTCGTTAATGGTGATGCTGGCGGTCCTGCCGCTGGAGATAAACCTGTTGTTTCCGGCGGTGGTGCTGCCGTTGCCGGCGGTATTGCCGTTGCCGGTGTTGTTGTCTCCGGCGGTGCTGCCGTTGCCGGTGCTGTTGTCTCCGGTGGTGCTGCCGCCGCCGGTCATGCTGCCGCCGGTCATGTTGTCATCGGTCATGTCACCGCCGTTCACATTTCCGGTGCTGCCGTCCCCGGCGCCTTCGGTCACGTTGCCGGGTGAGTTGCCGTTGTTTACCGCGGCGTTGTTCTGCTGTCCGCCGCCGTCCATAGAGGGCAGGGAGTCGCTTATCACACCGATGGTGACGGTCACGGTGGAGCCTTTAATATTTTCCACCCTGCCCGCCAGGGAAATGCCGCTGAGGTCCAGGCTGGCCCCCGGCTTTGCGCAGCCTGAGAGGGCCAGCAGCAGAGCAAGGGCGGCCGCGACAGCCAGCGCTTTTTTGAGCTTGGATTTCATTTATATCACCTTCCTGGCGGTAGTATGGCCCCCGCCGGGAGGGTTATTCAGCCCCAGGCGCAAAAAAGCCGGGGGAGAGACTCCCCCGGCTCTTCTGTGAGCGCCGGATTCTGCGCCCTACGCGCAGATTTCGCTTATGGCGTAGGCGAATATCTTTGCGGCGGTGAGCAGGTCCCGGAGGGCGATGTGCTCGTCCACCCCATGCATGTTGG
>CALXAK010000022.1 GCA_944386255.1 uncultured Clostridia bacterium | reverse complement strand
GGGATGAGAAAGGCGCACTTTTCAAACATTATGGTTATCCCCACGCCGTTGGAGATATAGCTGCGGCGGGAGAAGGTGAGGCTGGCTAGGTAAAGGAAGCCGGAAACCGCCCCGAAGATAAGGGCGATGACGGCGGTGTTGGCGGGACTCTTTTCGCTGAAGAGCGACACAAGCGACGCCCGGGGCAGCTCCCCAAGGGCGCTCAGCGAACCGCTGGAGAGAGCAGAGACCAGCGACAGCGCCACGCATACCACGTAGTTTACGAGGGTTATGTTGTCCCCGTTGTAGCCCCGGGGCTCGGCGGCCCGGAAAACGCAGGCCATTATGCAGGAGGCGACTATTGCAAGGAGCAGGTAGAGCATTTTCTTATATATACCTTTCCGCCCGCGGGGGCTGGTTCAGCTGTTCTGCAGCGCCCTCTGGCGGCGGCGCTGGCGAAGGAGGTAGCAGAGGAGGATGGCGGCGCCAATGAAGGACAGGGGTGAAAACACCGCCAGCATCACCCTGTAGCCGTAGCTCTCATAGATGTAGCCGATGAGGGAGTTTAGGAGCACCGAGGTGAGGCTCTGGACCATGTAGAGCAGCTGCACCCCCACCGACTTGTACTTGCCGGAGATGAGCCTGTCCAGCATGGCGATGCTGGCGGGGCCCACAAAGGCGAAGGAGAAGGTCTGCATCAGCTGCACCCCTATGACCCAGCCGGCGGTGGGGGCCAGCACCATCGCCACCGACTTCACCGTGTAGCCGGCGAGGCCGATCACGAACATCCGGTCAAAGCCCAGCCGCCCGGCGATGTCGGAGGAGAAGTACATTACCCAGAACTCGGAGAAGGCCATCACAAAAAAGCCTATGCCCGCGAGGTCCGCGGAGCCGCCGGGGGCGTCCGAGACTATCATGGAGAAGTTGCCGGCCACCGTCATGTTGGTTATGGAGCCCAGCAGCATCACCACCAGCAGCACCACATAGCCCTCGTTGCGGAACAGCACCCTGGCCCCGTCCCGCAGGCCTACCTGCTGCTCCGGCCGGCCGGCCGGCTCGGACTTTATGTCCGGGATGCCAATGCAGGAGAGCATTATCACCGCCCAGGAGAAGGCCACGATGTAGATGCAGGCCTCGTAGCCGAACCTGCCTATGAGCACCCCCGCCACAAGGCCGATTACCGCGTAGGCAAGGGACCCTATTCCCCGGACCCGGCCGTAGTTGATGCTGAGGCTGTACTTTTCGTTGAGCTTGAGCTGCCAGGACTCGAACACGCCTATGAGCGGCCGCACGCTGCCGAGGCCCGCCACCGCAAAGGCCACCGCAAACGCCTCGTTCTCACCAAAGGCGAACAGCGCCACCTGCATCACAGCGTAAAGGGTGTAGAGGATTATGAGCATCCGCTTCGGGTAGCCGTACCGGTCCTCCAGGTAGCCCAGCACCAGGTTTAGTATCAGCGCCACCAGCGCCCCCACCGACTGCATGGTGCCTATGAAGGTCTCACCGTAGCCGAAGTAGCGCAGTATGCTGCCGAGATAGCCGAAAAACACCATCTGGGAGAAGTAGTAGCCGGCATTTATGCCGGAAAACCTGAGGGTCAGGTTGCCAAATCCTCTTTCCATTGCACTCTCCTTTTCCCGCTTTGCAGCTGTTAAATCGATTATACATTGTGATTAATCGTTTGAAAAGCTCCATTTTAAACAAAATTGAATTCATCCCGGCCGGCGGGATTATTTTTTTATTTCCTATTGACAACCGGGGCGGCGAGAGTAAAATAACACTTGAACAACTATTCAAGTGAGGTGACGACATGCCCAACGCGGTGCCGGTTTGCGAATTCATGCACGCTCATGAGGAGCTGGTGGAGCGGGTGCGGGCCAGCATGCCGGACGAGTGCGTGCTGATGGACCTGGCGGAGCTCTACAAGGTTTTTGGCGACTCCACCCGCATAAAGATACTCTACCTGCTGTTCGAGAGCGAGATGTGCGTCTGCGACATCGCCCAGCTGCTGAACATGAGCGTGAGCGCCATATCCCACCAGCTGCGGGTGCTCAAGCAGAGCCACCTTGTGCGCTTTAGGCGGGAGGGCAAGACGGTGTTCTACTCCCTGGCGGACGACCACGTCCGCTCCATTCTGGGCCAGGGCTACGAGCACATCTGCGAGTGAAACCACAGAAAATTACTATTTGTATAAAGGAGAAGCAAATATGCGACGGGTATTTACAGTGGAGAACATAGACTGCGCCAACTGCGCCGCAAAGGTGGAGAGCGCCATTGCCGCGCTGCCGGGGGTGGAGTCGGCGAGCTACAACTTCATCTCCGGGAAGATGGCGGTGGTGGCGCCGGAGGAGGTGTTCCTCACCTTCCTTGAGAGGGCCATGGAGGCCGCCCGGCGCACCGAGCCCCAGTGCGTGATTGCGGAGCGCCGCCGGTGAGCGGGGGGATGACCCGGGAGCAGAAGGCGCTGCTGGGCCGGGTGCTGGGGTCGGCGCTGCTGCTGGCGCTGGCGATGATATTCGCCCCCAAGACCGGGGCGCTGGGGGCGGCCGCCTACGCCCTGCCCTACCTGCTGGCGGGGTACGACGTGATACTGCTGGCGGCGCGCAACATACTGCGGGGCCAGGTATTTGACGAAAACTTCCTTATGGTGGTGGCCTCCATGGGGGCGTTTGCCGCCGGGGAGTTTGGCGAGGCCGGGGCGGTCATGACCTTCTACCAGGCGGGGGAGCTGTTCCAGTCGCTGGCGGTGGAGCGCTCCCGCCGGTCCATTGCGGCGCTCATGGACATAAAGCCGGACTACGCCAACCTCCTGCAGGGCGGCGAGGAGCGCCGGGTTTCGCCGGAGGAGGTAAAGCCGGGGGAGCTGATTGTGGTGCGCTCCGGGGAGAGGGTGCCGCTGGACGGGGTGGTGAAGAGCGGATTCTCCACCCTGGACTGCAGCTCGCTCACCGGAGAGTCCCAGCCGGTGGAGGCCGCCGAGGGGGACAGCGTCTACAGCGGCAGCGTGTCGGTGGGGGGCGTGCTGACCATTGAGGTCACCAAGGAGTACGGCGAGTCCACGGTGCAGAAGATCCTGGAGCTGGCGGAGGACTCCTCCCTCTACAAGGCGAAGACCGAGAGCTTCATAACCCGCTTCGCCCGCTGGTACACCCCCGCGGTGGTGTTCTCGGCGGTGGCGCTGGCGGTGATTCCGGGCCTGCTCATAGGGCCCTTCTCCCTCTGGTTCCACCGGGCGCTAATCTTCCTGGTGGTGTCCTGCCCCTGCGCGCTGGTGATATCGGTGCCGCTGACCTTCTTTGCGGGCCTTGGCGGCGCCTCCCGCTCGGGGGTGCTGGTGCGTGGGGCGGACAGCCTCGAGAAGCTGGCCTTTACAAAGAGCGCGGTGTTTGACAAGACCGGCACCCTCACAAAGGGGGAATTCCGGGTGGTGGAGGTACGCGCCGCCGGCGGCGTCAGCAGCCAGCAGCTGCTAAACTGGGCAGCGGCGGCGGAGGCCCACTCGCTGCACCCGCTGGCAAAGGCGATAAAGGCGGACGCGCCAAACGCCCCGGCGCCGGAGAAGTTTGAGGAGTTCCCCGGCGGAGGGGTGGGCGCACTGTGCGGCGGCCGGGAGATTCTCTGCGGCAGCGCAAGGTTCCTCTCGGAGAAGGGGGTCAGTCTGCCGGAGATGCCGGGGGAGTACGCGGCGGTTTACCTTGCGGCGGACGGGGTCTACCGGGGCTGCCTGCTGCTGGAGGACACCATTAAACCCGGCGCGAAACAGGCTCTCGAGGAGATGCGCCGGGAGGGGGTACGGAACCTCGTAATGCTCACCGGCGACCGGGAGGAGTCCGCCTCGGCGGTGGCCCGGGCGGTGGGCATAGACAGGGTGTGCGCCCGGCTGCTGCCGGACGGCAAGGCCCGGGTGCTCCGGGAGATGCTGGAGAACCGCCGCAAGGGCGAAACGCTGGTGTTTGCAGGGGACGGGGTGAACGACGCCCCCTCCCTCGCCATGGCGGACGTGGGCATCGCCATGGGGGCGCTGGGCTCGGACGCGGCGGTGGAGGCGGCGGACGTGGTTATAATGGACGACGACCTTCGCAAGGTCCCAAGGGCGATCGCCATTGCGAGAAAGACCATGTCCATAGCCCGGCAGAACATAGTGCTGTCGGTGGGGATAAAGCTGCTGGTGATGGTGCTGGGGGCGCTGGGCCTCGCGGGGATGTGGAGCGCGGTGTTCGCGGACGTGGGGGTTATGGTGCTTGCCGCCCTCAACGCCACCCGGGCGCTGCTGCCCCCCAGGCGCTGAGCGCTTTCGGCCGGACCCGTCCCGGGGCGCGCGGGCTGCTGCCAAGGCGGCGGGCTTCGCCGGAGCCGGGGCGGGCGGCTGCAATCTTTCCATGGCCATGGCGCGCCGCC
>CALXAK010000021.1 GCA_944386255.1 uncultured Clostridia bacterium | reverse complement strand
GTCCAGCCAGAACTCAATGACCCTTTCCGCCACCTCTTTGGAGAAGCCCAGCTCCTGCGAGAGATGCTCCGCGCTGCAGCTGCCGTTGAGCATGAACCACACCGCGGCCTTGAGAGCGGGGCCGTCTGCGGAGCGGTATCTCTCGAGAAAGCAGGCCGGCAGCGCCGGCTTCTCTCCGCCGCCTTTTATACGATACATCGCTCCTCACCCCAAACACAAATTACAGCATTAATCTTATACTCAATGGCATCGACTGTCAAACTCCGCGGCGGCGCAGAGCAGGGGAGAGTCTTTGGACCTTTTGCATGGAGTGGGAGGCAAACTCGCGGCCGCTTCTTCTTGTAATCAAGTTGTTTAATGGTGTATATTAAATAAAAAAACCATAGAAAACGGAGGCAGACTTTATGAAGTACCGCAAACTTGGCAACACCGGGCTCATGGTAAGCGAGGTGGGCTTTGGCGGCGAACACATTGAGAACACCAGCGCCGAGAATGTAAAAGCGGTCATCGACACCGCGCTGGAAGCGGGGGTCAACATAATCGACTGCTTTATGCCGGGCGCCACCATCCGCACCGATATGGGCAACGCACTCAAGGGCCGCCGTGACAAGGTGGTGCTGCAGGGCCACATCGGCGCAATAGTCAAAAACGGCCAGTATGCGAGAAGCCGGGATGTTAAGCTCTGCGAGGAGTTCATCAACGACTTTTTAAAGCGCTTTCACACCGACTATATCGACCTCGGTATGCTGCACCTTATAGACACCGAGGAGGAGTACAAAAAGTGCTTTGAGTCGGACTACCTTGAGCTCGCAAAGAGCCTTAAAAAGCAGGGCAAGATAAGGTTTATCGGCGCCAGCTCCCACGACCCGGTGATAGCGGCGAAGATGGTGGAGAGCGGGGTTATTGATTCGCTGCTCTTCTCCATAAACCCGGCATTTGACCTGCTGCCGGCGGAGGTGTCCGCCTTCAAATTTATGGAGGACAAAACCGCCATCCATGACAACTACACCATCGACCCCAAGAGGGCTCGCCTCTACTCTCTCTGCGAGGAAAAAGGGGTTGGAATAGCGGTCATGAAGAGCCTTGCTGCAGGGCGTCTGCTCCGGGCGGAGGACACCCCATTCAGCGCGCCGCTCACCGCATCCCAATGCATAGCCTATGCCCTCGACCGCCCGGCGGTGGCGAGCGTGCTGGTGGGGACAAAGACCCCGGATGAGATGCGCGACTGCCTGAAATATGTGAACGCCAGCGCCGAGGAGAGGGACTACTCCGCCATTGCAAAGGGCGAAAACTGCGGCATGACCGGCCAGTGCATGTACTGCAACCACTGCCTGCCCTGCGCTGCTGGTATTGACATTGCCGCAGTCACCAAATACCTGGATATTGCAAAGGTGTCCGGCGTTTCCGGCACCCTTGCGGCGCACTATGAGAGTCTTGAGGCCCACGGCGGCGACTGCGTGAAGTGCGGCCTCTGTGAGACAAGATGCCCCTTTGGCGTTAAGACCATGGAGAATATGGCTGAGGCCGCAAAGGTCTTCGGCAAATAACAAAATAGAGAGAAGGGAAAAAAGATGTCCTATACCGTTTCTGAAAGCACCGCTTCGGCGGTAAAGGCGGCCCTCGCGTTGCCGGAGTTGAAAAAGGCGTTCGAATTCATCCGGGAGGATGACGAGAGGACGCTTAAGGAGAACGTGGAGCTCGCCATGATAGAGGCGCCCACCTTCCACGAGGAGAAGAAGTGCGAGCGGTTCATGCAGCTGCTTGCCGAGGCTGGCATCACCGACATCCGCCGGGACAAGGGCGGCAATGCTGTGGGCATACGAAGGGGAAAGGGCGGCACCGGCAAAAGCGTGCTGCTGGAGGGTCATATGGACACCGTTTTCCCTCTCGGAACGGTGAAGAAGCCGGTCTATAAGGACGGGGCGGTTTTCCTGCCCGGGATTGTGGACGACACCAGGGCTCTCGCCGAGATACTCTCCATTGCAAGGGCGCTGGACGCTGCAGGAATTGAAACCGAGCACGACCTTATCCTCGCCGGAACCACCCGTGAGGAGGGTATGGGTTCGCTGGGAGGCATGAAGGACCTGCTGGCGGAGCTGGACACCGGCAAAATCGCCGCCTCCATAAGCATAGACGGGGACGACCTTGCATCCATTGTCTACCTCGGCACCGGCTTTAAGACGGTGGTGGTGGACTTTACCGCCCCCGGCGGACACGCCTATGTCAACTTCGGCATTGCAAACTGCCTGCATGCGGCCGCGAGGGCTGTGGCCAAGATTGCCGACCTTGAGGTGCCGCTCTCGCCCAAGACCACCTACTGTGTCTCCAACTTCCATGCGGGAAGTGATTCCAGCATACACGCCATAGTCCCCAAGGCCACCATAAAAATCAACTACCGCTCTGAGTCTGCCGAGCTGCTCTCAAAGCTGGACGCTCAGATAAAGGACTGCATCCAGAAGGCCTGCGATGAGGAGAGCGAGAGGGCCGGCACCCCCGGCGCCGTCAAGTGGGAGATGCAGGTGGTCTGCGACGTGCCCGCCTGCAGCCAGGATCAGCACCGGCCGGTGGTGGAGAGCTGCTATGCGGCGATTGAGGAGTTTGGCCTCGAGCCCAAGTTCGAGGGCGGCGGATGCTGCAACTCCAACATAGCCATTGACCTCGGGGTCCCGGCGGTATGCATAAGCTCCATGTACCGCAAAAAGGG
>CALXAK010000020.1 GCA_944386255.1 uncultured Clostridia bacterium | reverse complement strand
TTCTCCGCCATGGCCAGGGTTAGGCCGTAGGGGCTGACGATGCCCCCGGTGGGTGCCAGCAGCGCTCCGGCGGCGGAGGGAGAGAGCTCCGGCTCCAGCTCCAGCAGCTCCTGGCGGCCGAGAAGCCGAAGGCCAGGGCAACCGTTGGCCTCGCCCTGGCGCTTTAGCTCCTGCAGCCGCCCGAGCTGCTGCTGGGAAAAGGCCACCACCAGGGTGCCGTTCTGCTCAAAGCTCACCGACAGCTCCCGGCAGAGCTCCGGGTAGAGGGCGTTGCCGAGGCGATTGTACCTCGCCTTGAGGGTGCCGGGCTCGGCGTCGTGCCCGGCGTGGACAATGGCGGTGTTGGCCTTGGTGGTGCCGCAGGAGAGGTCGCTCTCCTTTTCCAGCACCAGCACCCGCAGCCTGTAGCGGGAGAGCTCCCTCGCGAGGGCGCAGCCGCAGACCCCCGCGCCGATTATCACAACATCGCAGTTCATGGGCGCGGCCTCCTTTTATGATTGATTTAATTATATTATTGCCCGCGTGCTTTGGCAATCGCGGCCGTTGACAAACCCGGCGGCTGGAACCTATACTTTTTTAAAAAACAAAGGGGAAAAACCTATGCAGATAAACAAGGACCCCGGGGGGCTGCTAAAGGATATAGAGTGCTTTGCCCTGGACATGGACGGCACGGTTTACCTGGGCGAGAGGTGGATAGACGGCGCTCCAGAGTTCCTGCGGCGCATTGAGCAGAGCGGCAGGCGCTACTGTTTCCTCACCAACAACTCCTCCAAGAGCGCAAACAGCTACATAGAGAAGCTGGAGAGGATGGGCCTTAAAATCCCGCCCGACAGGCTCATAACCTCCGCCCACGCCACCATTGACTACCTGCGGCGGGAACACCCGGGGGAGCGGGTGTACCTTATGGGAAACCCGGTGCTTCGGGAGGAGTTCCTCGCGGCGGGCATACCACTCTCGGAGGAGGACGCACAGGTGGTGGTGACCGCCTTCGACACCTCCCTCACCTACCAAAAGCTCTGCCGGGTCTGCGACTACCTGCGGGCGGGGCTGCCCTTTGTGGCCACCCACCCGGACATAAACTGCCCCACCGAGAGCGGCTTTATCCCGGACATCGGCTCCTTCCACGCCCTTATAGAGGCCTCCACCGGCAGGCGGCCGGACCTTGTTGTGGGCAAGCCCGGGCGGGAGATGGCGGAGTACATGCTGCGGCAGCTGGGCTGCCCGCGGGAGAGATGCGCAATGGTCGGGGACCGTCTCTACACCGACATCGCCTTTGGGACTGGCAACGGCATGAAGAGCATACTGGTGCTCAGCGGCGAGGCCAGCGTCAGCGACCTCGCCTCCTCCCCTGCGGCTCCCGACCTCATCTTCAGCTCGGTGAAGGATATTCTGCCGCTGCTCTGAGAGCGGCGCAAAAATGCGGCGCAGGTGAATTCACCTGCGCCGCTCATCTTTAGGGGTTTGATCAGCCCCTCTTTTTAATTGCGCCGCACACCGCCGCGACGGCTGCCGCAACAGGCAGCAGAACCGCAAGGGAGATTCCCCTGGCGGAGACCCCGGTGCCGGGGTTGGGGCGGTTGCTGCTGTTGTAGGAGGGGTCCGCGGCACCGCAGACGGTGCAGCGTCCGCCCTGGAAGTTGTGGCCGGTGGCGGGCACGACGTCAAGATGCTGGTCCTTGTACTCTTTGCCGCCAAATGTAGCGGTGGCGTAGAAGCCAACCGAGCCATCCTTATCGCAGGTGGGGGCCACATCAGCCTTGACGACTGTGGCGGTGACGGACTGCTTGTCACCTCACTCGGTGCAGACGAACTCCGCCGTGGCGGTGGAGTGATCGGCAGACCAAACCCAGGTCGGCTCACCGTAGTGGTGCACAACAACCTCATCGCCCTTGGACAGCTCGCTGCCACTAACCGTCACCTTGCCGTCGCCGCTGTTAATGACCTTCACACCGTCGGCGACATTGTCAAGGCTCACATCTCCGGAGAGAACTTCTATCTCGGCGAGACCGTCTGCCGCGGCCGCACCGTCAATGGAACTCTGGCCGACGGCATAGCTGTTGCCGCTGGAGCTATCGGTGAGCTTTGCAAAAGGAGAATTCAGCGGGACATAGCCGGTGGGGTCGGCGGTAAAGGTGCCGCCCTTTACCGTGGTGGCAGGATTTGCATTAGAAGTATACTTCTTTTCAATTGACACCGACTCCACATTGCCGCCGTTTATCTCGTTGGTGGCTCCGTCAAAGGCGTAGAACAGCGCATCGCCGCTCTTTATGTTGACGCCGGGTCCATCAGGAGCCGGGGTTATGGTGGTGTATCTGGTCTGGAATGCGCTGTCAGCGGCGTCAATGCTGCCGCCGGTCACGGTGATGTTGGCATTGGGCGCATATACGCCCACGGTCCCAGAGACGATTTCGCCGCCATTTATCTGGATGGCAGAGGTGCCGCTGTTGTTAATATAAAGGGCCGCAGCGCTGGAGTAGGTGTTGTCGGTGCTAATTTTGCCGCCGTTCAGGGTAAAGGCAGCGCCACTGTTTACATAAACCGAATCAGCCCCGGCAGCGGTATTACTAATTTCACCGCCCTCAACGGTCACTCTGGTGGCAGAACCATTTACAAACAGCGCATGGCCACTTTGGGCAGTGTTCTTGATAACCGAGCCATCCTCAATGGTCACAACCGCTCCGGCATTTGCATAAACCGCAGTTCCGCCGCGTGCATTGCTAATAATCTCGGTGTTGGAGATGGTGGCGGTGCTGCCGTTACCGTTTATGTAAAGCACATTGCCATAGGAACCGCTGGTTGTTATGCTGCCGCCGGAAAGTTCGGCCTGGCCGTTATTATTTATGTACACAACATCAGAGCTATTATTGCCGCCCACGATGGCGCCGCCCTTGAGAACAAAGCTTCCGCCATTGGCATAGATAATGGGCTCACTGTATCCGTCGGCGGCAACCAGCTTGCCACCGCCGCCGGCACTGTTGTCCTCTATGGTGAGGGTCTTGCCCTTGCCATACTGAATTTTGCCATAGGCGTTGTTCTCGAAGGTGACGGTATGTCCGTTGAGGTCGAGGGCAAGGTCCCCGCTCAGATTGACCTGGGAGGTAACGGTTACGTTGCAGGTGAGCTTGTAGGCTCCGC
>CALXAK010000019.1 GCA_944386255.1 uncultured Clostridia bacterium | reverse complement strand
GGCGGAGGCGGAGGCCCCGGGGCACATGACAATTGCGCCCACCGGCGCCATGGCGGCGATGTGTATGCCAAAGGCCATGTCCACACCCTCCATGCCCCCCTGGGCGATTACCAGCTTTGCGCCGGAGGCTATCTCCTCGGCGGGCTGGAATATCAGCCGCACGGTGCCGCAGAGCTGGTCCTTTATGCTGGAGAGCACCTTGGCCGCGCCGATGAGCATGGCGGCGTGGGTGTCGTGACCGCAGGCGTGCATGAACCCGTCGTTCCTGGAGGCAAACTCGAGGCCAGTCTTCTCGGTGATGGAGAGGGCGTCGATGTCAGCCCGCAGGGCAATGGTCTTCCCGGGCTTGCCGCCCTTTATCTCGGCAATGGCGCCGGTGGGGTCCAGCCGCCGGTAGGGGATGCCCATCCCGTCCAGTGCCTCGCAGATTTTGTCGGTGGTGCGAAACTCCTGCATGCTGGCCTCGGGGTGCATGTGCAGGTCGCGGCGGAACGCCACCACATAGTCCTGGGCGTCCATTGCCATCTTCTTGAAATCCATGGCGGAACCTCCTAAAATGTTTGGTTTAAATCGTTAAAGCTAAAGCATACAAATCTGCGGCGGTCCAATGAGGCCGCCGCAGTTCTGTTTGTTGCGACAGGTCTAACGGGGCGGCGCTCAGATGTACTTGATGAGCACGCCGGCCACGATGACCGAGACTATGGTCACGCAGACAAAGGAGCCGACCAGCATGGGGGGCATGAGTTCGCCGGAGATGATGGCCCTCTCCTCGCCCTCCTCGGTGTTGAGGTCCAGGGCCTCGTTGGTGAGGATGACGTTGATGGGGAAGCCGAGGTAGGCGTTGAGGGTGATGGCAAAGCTAAGCCAGAAGCTTCTCTTGAGGGCCTTGCCCACCAGGAAGCCGAGACCGGCCATGCCCAGGGTGCACAGGGCGATGAGGGTGATGCCCACGCCAAAGGCGCTGAACAGCTGCTCCGGGGTGGAGGAGCTCAGTCCGCCGAAGAGGTAGAGCATGAGGACGGTTATGCACATGCCGTAGGTGTTGGCCTTGGTGAGGCAGTCGGTCTGCAGGAAGCCGATCTCATGGCCGATGAAGCCCAGGATCAGCGCCCAGACGTACATGGAGATGGAGAAGCCCAGTGTTTCGGTGAGGGTCTGGATGAACATGGCCACAATCGTGAGCAGGGTCAGCTTGAGCAGGGTCATGTTGGTGGACTCGCGCTTGCCGTCCGCCTTGTAGGCCTTGGCCTCGGCGGCAGCAGCGGCGGTGAAGTTGCCGGCGCGGTACTCCTTGACCAGGCGGCGAGCCTCCTTCTTGAGGCAGAGGGAGACCAGCGGGTAGCCAACTATGCTCTGCAGAGACATGCAGACGATGGCCACGGTGAGCGCCTCGATGTTGCCGGCGGCCTCAGCAGCCTGGCGGACCATGGCGGTGGCCATGGCGGCGCCGGTGAGGGGAGGCGCAGCGGCGGCGGCGTTGGAGAGGCCGAACAGCGCGGTGCCGATGGTCATGCAGACCACGATGATTGCCACAATGCCGGACAGGGCGATAACCACAGTCCTCCACTGGGCGGCCATCTGCTTGGCGCTGATGAGGGTGCCGAGGTTCACAACCAGTATTCCGGCCACTATGGAGAAGAGGTTGGCGGAGATACCAGCGGTTTCAACGATGTTGGTGGGGAACAGACCGGACCAGAACCCGCCCATGAGCAGGAAGGTGGTGGCCAGAGCCTGGGGGACAATGCCCTTGGTCAGTTTGGAGACCAGTTCTCCTATGACCATGGTGGCAAGCAGCCCGGCAAATGCGCCGAAAGGCGTTGCCAGAATAGATTGAACAAATGCCATTCTTGTTCATTCCTCCTCAATCAAACTTAATACAACCGGACCCATTGTACCGGTTCACAATAGCAGTTCATAGCGCTAAAGTCAACATTTATTCACAAATTTCTCCAAAATTTTTCACATTGGCCCCTCTCCAGCGCCCCAAAAAGGCTGGTTAAAGGATTAGGAAGGTCTTATTTATCCCTATCCCAGCAATACCGGTCCTGCTCATTTATAGGGCGAATTACACGGCAGGGAGTGCCCGCGGCGACGCTCATGGGAGGAATGTCCCGCGTGACCAGCGAGTGGGCCCCCACCACCGAGCCCCTGCCGATGGTGACCCCGGGCAGCACCGTGACCCCCGCCCCCAGCCAGACGTCGTCCTCAATCACTATGGGCGCCGTGATGATGGGGAAGCTGAGGCCGGTGGTGCGGCTGTCGGGGTGGATGGGATGGGTGGCGGCGCAGAGGGTGACGTTGGGGCCCAGCACCACGTTGTCCCCAATGGTGATGTCGTCCGCGTCCAGCACCACCAGGTTGTAGTTGGCGTAGAAGTTTTTGCCGAGGAACAGCCTTTTGCCGTCGTCGCAGCGGAAGGGGGGTTCAATCACCGTCAGCTCGTCCACCCGGCCCAGCAGCTTTTTGAGTATCTTAAACTTGCCCTCGGTATCCTCCCAGGGCAGGGAGTTGTAGCGGTCCACCAGCTCGCGGCTGGGCCTCGCGGCCTCCCACCAGTCGGGGGTGTAGCCGCCGAGAAAGAATCCGTCCTGCATATCTGCCTCCGTTTTGTATTTTTTTCCATGGATTATAGCACCCCCAAAGCCCGAGGTCAACGGCGGCGCCGCTGTTCTGCTTGATTTTGGCCCCCGTTGACTGTAAAATTATTAATACAAGGCTAATAATTTCCCTTGGGAGGGCAAAGGGATGGCAAAGCGAAAACGGAAGCTCAAACGCAAAATCCTCATCCGCCGCATTCAGCTGGGCGCGGTGCTGGCGCTGCTGCTGGGACTGATTGTGTATTTTGCCGTCTCCTGCAGGGGCGGCCGGGACCAGCCGGAGGAGCTGGAGAGCCCCCTTGACTCCACCCAGCAGGAGCAGCAGGATGAGCAGAGCGCCGAGCCAAGGCAGATAGTGGACCCCACCACCCCCTACGACTACGACCGGGTGGCCCAGGAGCTGGAGCAGCTGCGGCAGACCTACCCGGAGCTCATATCGGTCTTCAGCTTCGGGGAGAGCGTGGAGGGCCGGGAGCTGCTGGCGGCGGCGGTGGGCAGCGGCGAGATAACCGTAGTGCTCACCGGCGCCATCCACGGCAACGAGAGCTTTGCCACCAACTTCCTCATGTACCTGCTGGACGGCTACGCCTACGGCTGGGCCACCGACCAGCAGCTGGGAGACTGGTCCTACCGGGAGCTGCTGCAGAATGTCCGGCTGGTGGTTGCCCCAATGCTCAACCCCGACGGAGTGAACATCTCCCTCTACGGCCCCGAGGCGGCGGCCGACCCCGAGAGCATCCTTGAGATGGACACCACCGGCACCGACTACTCCTACTGGAAGTCCAACGCCAACGGGGTGGACATAAACCGCAACTTTCCCTACAACTGGTCGGAGTACAACGAGACCCAGTGGCCGGCGCTGCGGTACTATGTGGGGCCCTATGCCGCCAGCGAGCCGGAGACCCGGGCGATAATGTCGCTGCTGGAGGTGACCGAGCCGGACGCGCTGCTGGACTTCCACATCTACGGCGAGGTGGTCTACTGGAACGATACCCTCAGCGGCCAGCATGAGGAGGACCATCGGGAGCTGGCGGAACAGATAATGGAGCTCACCGGCTACGGCGACGCGGGTGAGGAAGAGGTGGACGACTTTGCCGGCTACCTCTCCAACTATGCCCGAGGAGTGTACGGCATCTTCGCCGCCACAGTGGAGCTGACCCCCGAGCAGGACTACCCGGTGGAGGAGTTTTACGACGCGGTGGAGCAGGTCTACCCCATTGGTCTTCTGGTGGCGGACTACCTCTGCAGTGAGCAGCAGGCCCCGGCCCTGCAGGAGAGCTCCGGCTGAAAGAGAACCTCGGAGCGGGCACTCCGGAATAGAGCGCAGAAAAAACCCCGAATGCCTTGGCATTCGGGGGTTTTTAAAATGCTGCCAACCGGCGGCCCCGGGCGGGTGTCAGTTTCTGCGGTCTGTGCGGCCCAGAATGTAGTCCACGCTGACACCGTAAAAATCCGCCAGAGCGCACAGCACCTGGGGCGGAACCATCCGCTGCCCGCTCTCATAGTAGGCGTAGGTTCTCTGGGGCAGGTTGACGGCCTGACCCACCTGTGCCTGGGTAAGATCCCGGTCCTCCCGCAGGTCGCGTATTCTTGGATAGCGCTGCATCTCAATCACCGCAACCAGTATAGTTTAGAACAAATCGTTCTATTGTAATTTTGAACATATTGTTCTATGATATACGGGAGGGGAGGTGAACCAATGCCGGATTACAAAGAGCTTTACCTTGTGCTGTTCCGGGCCTCGGAGCAGGCCATCCGGCTTCTCATTGAGGCCTAGCAGCGGTGCGAGGAGCTTAATCTCAGCGCTTCACCGGAGGAGCCGGCCGCCGGCCCTCAGGCGGAGCGCCAGAGCCCTGCGCCGGACCGGGGCGAAGGGTGAGCGGGCGGCAAAAGTAAAAACCCCGAATGCCTTGGCATTCGGGGTTTTTGGAACATCGCAACAGTATAGATGCCGCGGCTTTCGGGATCGCACCCAAAACCAAATCGAAGCCCAGCGCAAGCGGGTTCGATTTGGAAAGGAGCCGCGACAAAATGAGTGAGAGGTGACTTTTGCAAAAAAGTCGCCGCGAACGATATGTCGTCCGCGGCGACGTGGTGCCGGTGGTGGGACTCGAACCCACACGTCCGTTGGACAAAGCATTTTGAGTGCTTCACGTCTGCCATTCCATCACACCGGCGTATATTTAAGACCTCGGGACAAACTCTGGAAATCGGAGGCCCATTTCGATTATATCACATATTCGAGTTTTGAAAATGCCCAAAATACGGGCGTTTGTGGCCGGTGTGGTACCAAACGACTTAACGGATTTTGAATCGCGCGCGTCCGCTGTTGACACTGCCAGCCCTGGCCAGGGGTGTGGGGATATTATACTAAAGTTCCGCCCCGCTTTCAAGGGCGGTCTCCGGACTGGAAGCTCGGGGCAAAAACTGCTATTATATTTATTAAAAAAACTGCAAGGGATGTCTTTCGCCTATGGAAGCAAAAAACAGTTCCGGCGCCGTGCTCCGGCTGCTCAAAAAGAGCCGCAGGGGGATCTTCAGCGCCGTGTTCAGCAGGTTTGGAATCATGACACTCATGCTGCTGGCCCAGGTGGCGCTGCTGGTGCTGGTGTTTGTGAGGTTCCGGGCCTACTGGCCCCACTACTACATCGCTGCCACCGTGTTTTCGGTGGCCATGGTGCTCTGGCTCCTGAGCTCCAGCATCGACCCCACCGCCAAGATAACCTGGCTGCTGCTTATAATGCTGGCGCCGGCCTTTGGGACAATGATGTTCTTCTACACCCGCAGCGACCTGGGCCACCGGGCGCTTAAAAAGCGGCTTGGCCGCAGCGACCGGGCTGCCCGGGGGGAGCTGCGCCAGGACCCGGCGGTGCTGCAGGCGCTGGAGCTGGAGGATCCGGGCGCGGCGGCCCTCTCCCGCTACATAGCCTCCAGCGGCAACTTCCCCCTCTACAGCGGCTGCCAGCTGCAGTACTTCCCGCTGGGTGAGCAGCTCTTCCCCGAGCTGCTGCGCCAGCTGGAGGGGGCAAAGGAGTACATATACCTCGAGTACTTCATTGTGGAGGAGGGGGTAATGTGGGGCAGCATTCTGGAGGTGCTCTCCCGCAAGGTAGCCGAGGGGGTGGACGTGCGGATGCTCTACGACGGCACCTGCGAGTTTGCCCTGCTGCCACGGGACTACCCCCGGCGGCTGCAGAAGCTGGGCGTCAAGTGCCGGGTGTTCTCCCCCATAACCCCCTTCGTCTCCACCCACTACAACTACCGGGACCACCGCAAGATTCTGGTGGTGGACGGCCACACCGCCTTTACCGGCGGCATAAACCTTGCGGACGAGTACATAAACCTCGCCCCCCGCTACGGCGTCTGGAAGGACACCGCGGTAATGGTGAAGGGCGAGGCGGCCAGGAGCTTTGCGCTCATGTTCCTCGAGATGTGGAACCTCACCGAGAAGAAGGTGGAGTACCCCCGGCTCACCCGGCCCTGGGAGGGGGGCGCCGGCGGGGATGGCTTCCTGCAGCCCTATGCCGACTCCCCCCTGGACAGCCGGAAGGTGGGGGAGATGGTGTACATGGACCTGCTCAACCGGGCAAGGCGCAGCGTGCACATTATGACCCCCTACCTCATCCTGGACGGGGAGCTGGAGACGGCTCTCAAGTTCGCCGCCGAGCGGGGGGTGGAGGTGTCGCTGCTGCTGCCTGGCATACCGGACAAAAAGGGACCCTACGCCCTGGCCCTCACCCACTACCCGTCCCTCATGGCGTCGGGGGTCAAAATCTACGAGTACACCCCGGGCTTCGTGCACAGCAAGGTGTTTGTGATGGACGGCCGGGAGGCGGTGGTGGGCACCATAAATCTCGACTACCGCAGCCTCTACCACCACTTTGAGTGCGCGGTTTACATGGTGAACCAGCCGATAATCGAGGACATCGAGCAGGACTTTGCAGCCTGCGTCCGCCAGAGCCGGCTCATCGACCGGCAGGCCATGCGCCGCCAGCCCTTTGCGAGGGCGGCGCTGGGGGTTGTGATGAAGACGGTTGCCCCACTCATGTAGCCCGGGGAGCCCCGCAAAAAAGCGGCGCGGCCAGGAAATGGCCGCGCCGCTTTTTTCCGCCCCGCCCGGTGGGCGGGGCCCGGCGCTCTGCAGGGCGCCGGGGGCTCCCGCCGGTGTCAGGCGTCAAAGAAGCCCAGTATTGCAATTCCGCAGAACGCCACGAATATGGCGGCGTAGTGCTTCCAGGTGAGCCTCTCCTTGAGGAACACCCGGCTCCAGAGCACCGACAGGGCGCAGTAGCAGGAGATGATGGCCGCCGCCGAGCCCATGTGGGCGGTGTCCCCGATGGCGAAGATGTAGGCAAACTGTCCCGCCGTCTCGCAGACGCCTCCCAGCAGTTTGGGCCCTTCCCGGCGAAGGGTGAGCTTGTCCCGCTTCACCCCCAGCACATACACCGCCGCGCAGGCGCCCATGAAGAGGAAGGTGAGCTCGTAGGCCACGTTGGCCACGCTC
>CALXAK010000018.1 GCA_944386255.1 uncultured Clostridia bacterium | reverse complement strand
CCAGCCGCCGGTCTGGATATAGAGATACTGCCCGCCGTTCATGTTGGTAAGGTTCATGTAGACGGTGCCGTCGATGGCGGTGTTGTTGCGGCCGCCGCCGATGAGGTAGTCCACAACCTCCCCGCCGGTGATGGTGATGTTGACATCGCCGACTATGCGGGTGGCAGGATCATTTTTGTCCTCCGTGCCAAGTCCGCCGGCCAGGATGCGGTAGACGCTGCCGCCGTTCATGGTGATGTTGGCGCCGGCCACCTTGGCGATGGGCTCGGCCGCAAAGCCGTTAGCTCCGCCGCAGATGTGCGCGCTTGTGTTGTTGACGCCTATGTACTTGGTGGAGTCGCCGTCTTGCCAGGAGATGTAGGCGCTGCTGCCGGTGGCGGTAAAGCCCTCCACCTCCGCCGGCTCGGCGCCCTCGGGCACATCGTCGGTGATGGTGATGTGGGTGCCGTTGGCAAAGAACCATTCGCCGCTGACGGTGGGGAGCTTGGTGGTTCCCTACGCCGAAACCGGTACCGCCACCGCGCCCAGCAGAAGCGCCAGGGTCAGCAGCAGACAGATTGCCTTTCTTTTCATATTTCCTCCTCAGGTCAATTTTATGATCTTCTCTGTCCGGCAAAGGACAGCTTCATATAAGCTAACTATAAATTTTTCACAGGGCAAAGTCAAGCAAAATTGAGATTTTTTTCTAAATTATTTAGCGGTTGCTGGACATCTCACAAAGTCGGGCCATCGCTTGCGCGGCGGCGGAGGGTATGGTATACTGGCTCCATTCCATTGAGGGAGTAGACGGCGCAGTTCTGCGCGCCAGGCCAACACGCTGGGCCCCGTGCCCTGGTCTGGCTTAATTTGGCGAGACTCAAATGGGCGTGCTTCGCCTGTTTGGGCCTTTTTTCTGCTCACGGGCGGTTAAAAACAGAGCGGCGAGGACGGAATAATGGGAACTTTAGAGCTTTTTCTTGTGGCGGTGAGCCTCTCCATGGACGCATTTGCGGTGTCCATCTGCAAGGGATTGGCCCTTGGCCGGGTGCGCCCGCGGCACTGCGCGGCGGCAGGGCTTTGGTTCGGAGGGTTCCAGGCGGCAATGCCGCTGCTGGGCTACCTGTTGGCCTTCGGCTTCAGGGAGAGGATAGAAGCGCTGGACCACTGGGTGGCCTTTATACTGCTGGCAGCCATAGGCGGCGGGATGATAAAGGAGAGCTTTGGGGAACAGGAGCCGGGCTGCGACCCGAACCTCGGTCCAAAGGTGATGCTGCCCCTGGCGCTGGCCACCAGCGTGGACGCCATGGCGGTGGGGATATCCTTTGCCTTTTTAAAGGTGCCCATACTGCCGGCGGCGGCGCTCATAGGGGTAACCACCTTCGCCTTTTCGGCGGCGGGGGTGGCCCTCGGCAGCCGGGTCGGGGAGAAGAAGCGCCGGGCGGCCTCCCTCTGCGGCGGCGCAGTGCTGGTGCTGCTGGGGGTAAAGATACTGCTGGAGGTGGTTGGGGTGCTGTGACCCCGTCCCCGGGAGAACAGAAGAGCGCCGGACGGAAGATCCGTCCGGCGCTCGCTTTTTACGCTCAGAGTGTGTCGAGATACCGTATGGCCGCGAGGGCGGCAACCGCCCCGTCCCCGGCGGCGGTGGTTATCTGGCGCACCGCCTTGCTGCGGCAGTCCCCCGCCACAAACACCCCGGCGGTGGCGGTGAGGCAGTCCTCACCGGCGGCTATGTAGCCCCTCTCGTCCAGCGGGGCAACGGCCTCGAAGGGCCGGTTCTCCGGCTCGAGGCCCACGGCCACAAACACCCCCTGCACCGGCAGGGTCCTGCTCTCGCCTGTGGCGGTGAGCTGGATGGTGAGGCCGGTGACGCTCTCCTCCCCCTCAAGGGCGGTGGCGAGGGCGGGCATTATTATCTCAACGTTGGGGGCGGCGGCCAGCTTCTCGGCCAGCTTCGCTTCTCCAGTGAGGCGGGGCAGGTTCTGCACCACATACACCTTCCGGCAGAGCTCCGAGAGCAGCACCGCCTCCTGCAGGGCGCTGTTGCCCCCGCCGACTATGGCCACGTCCTGGCCGGAGAAGAAGGCCCCGTCGCAGACGGCGCAGTAGGAGACCCCCGCGCCCTCCAGCTCCTGCTCCCGGGGCAGGCCCAGGCGGCGGTGGCGCACCCCGGCGGCGATTATCACCGCCCGTGCCTCAAAATCGCCGGAGTCGGTGTGAAGCAGCTTTCTGTCCCCCAGGTCCTCTATGGAGGTGACCTCGCAGAGCTCGGTGACCGCCCCCTGGGCCAGCACCTGCTCCACCAGCCGGTCGGCGAACTCCATGCCGCTCATGGCCAGCTCCCCGGGGTAGTTTTCAATCTTTGGGCTGTGGGTCACCTGGCCGCCGAAGCCCTCCTTCTCCAGCACCAGCACCGAGCGGTTGGCCCGGGCGGCGTAGAGGGCGGCGGTGAGTCCGGCCGGCCCGGAGCCCACTACTGCTATATCGTACATCTCAAACTCCGGCTCCGAGGAACTGCTTTATGCCCGGCACCCCGGTGTACTTGCTGGTCTCGCCCCCCCTGGTGACCACCAGGGTGGGCGCCTGCTTGAGCTGCAGGGAGTTGGCGAGCTCCATGTTGTCGCCCACCATAAGCTTCTGGTAGCTCATGCCGGCCCTGTCCAGCATGGAGGCGGCTATCTTGCAGTTGGGGCAGGTGGGGGTGGCGAAGAGCAGCACACCGTCCGGCAGCGCGCCGGAGTCCTGCTTCCGGGCGGCAGGGACCTCTGCCTCCGGCAGGGGGCCCTGGTGGCGCAGCACCGAGCTCTCGATATTGTACTCCCGGCGCTCCTTGTACTCCTGGGTCTTGCCGTCGTTCCAGTTCTGCACCGGGCGGTAGTAGCCGGTGATGCGGGAGTAGACCTCGGCGTCGCCGCCGCAGACGGGGCACTTGAAGGCCTCGCCCGCGATGTAGCCGTGATCCTTGCAGACCGAGTAGGTGGGGGAGATGGTGTAGTAGGGCAGCCGGTAGTTCTCGGCTATCCTGCGCACCAGCGCCGCCGCGGCCTGCCAGTCCGGCAGCTTTTCGCCCAGGAAGGCGTGGAAAACGGTGCCGGAGGTGTAGAGGGTCTGCAGCCCGTCCTGGATGTCCAGGGCGGAGAAGATGTCGTCGGTGTAGCCCACCGGCAGGTGGGAGGAGTTGGTGTAGTAGGGGGTCCCGCCCGGCTCGGCGGCGGTGATGATGTCGGGGTAGCGCTTTACGTCGTACTTGGCGAGCCGGTAGGTGGTGGACTCGGCGGGGGTGGCCTCCAGGTTGTAGAGGTCGCCGTACTGCTCCTGGTAGTCCGAGAGCCGCTCGCGCATGTGGTTGAGCACCCGCTTTGTGAACTCCTGGCAGGCGGGGGTGGTCATGTCCGCCCTTATCCAGCGGGCGTTGAGGCCCGCCTCGTTCATGCCCACGAGGCCGATGGTGGAGAAGTGGTTGTTGAAGGTGCCGAGGTAGCGGCGGGTGTAGGGGTAGAGCCCCTCGTCCAGCAGCCGGGTGATGACCTCGCGCTTAACCTTGAGGCTGCGGGCGGCCACGTCCATGAGGTGGTCGAGGCGGCGGAAGAACTCCTCCTCGTCCTTGGAGAGGTAGGCTATGCGGGGCATGTTGATGGTGACCACGCCCACCGAGCCGGTGCTCTCGCCGGAGCCGAAGAAGCCGCCGGACTTTTTGCGCAGCTCCCGCAGGTCCAGCCGCAGGCGGCAGCACATGCTGCGCACGTCGCTGGGCTCCATGTCGCTGTTGATGTAGTTGGAGAAGTAGGGGGTGCCGTACTTGGCGGTCATCTCGAACAGCAGCTTGTTGTTCTCGGTGGGGGACCAGTCGAAGTCCCGGGTGATGGAGTAGGTGGGGATGGGGTACTGGAAGCCCCGGCCGTTGGCGTCGCCCTCGATCATGATGTCGATGAAGGCCTTGTTGACCATGTCCATCTCGGCCTTGCAGTCGCCGTAGGTGAAGTCCATCTCCCTGCCGCCCACAATCGCCTTCTGGTCCTTGAGGTCGGCGGGCACCGTCCAGTCAAGGGTGATGTTGGAGAATGGGGCCTGGGTGCCCCAGCGGCTGGGGGTGTTGACCCCGTAGACAAAGCTCTGGATGCACTGCTTGACCTCTTTGTAGCTGAGGCTGTCCACCTTGACGAAGGGCGCGAGGTAGGTGTCGAAGCTGGAAAAGGCCTGCGCTCCGGCCCACTCGTTCTGCATGATGCCGAGGAAGTTGACCATCTGGTTGCAGAGCGTGGAGAGGTGGCTGGCCGGGGAGGAGGTTATCTTGCCGGGGATGCCGCCGAGGCCCTCCTGGATGAGCT
>CALXAK010000017.1 GCA_944386255.1 uncultured Clostridia bacterium | reverse complement strand
GTTTCCTCGCCGTCATCGTCTGTGACATAAAATGGCTGCTGATTGCGGATGCCACGGACAACTTTCAGATATTCTTCCGCAAGAGCGAGATCGCAGTTATACTTCTTGGAAAATTCACCGACTGCATTGTATCATGAAAAAGGAAACGCTTGAAAGCGAGAAAATTTCCATGCAGTCCATTTTAGAGATTCTCTCGCCTTTCGATGTCATCTATGATAAAATGAATGCAACGGAGCGCAGAGACCTGATCAAATATCTGATTGCTGATGTACAGTTGTTTAATAAGGCCGAACAAAAGGTTGAAAAACGCTTTGTCAAAGAGATTACTTATAAGTTTCCGATTGAACAGGAAATACTCGCACAATTTAGTGACAAAGAGGTATCCGTCGAGACGGTGGCGCTGCTGGAAAGAATATCCTAGAAATTTTCAGGTTCCACATGCCCTGGCGGCGGGCTGTGTTCTTGCCTGGGGATGGCGGGGCGGCGGTAAGACAGACCCGTGAGGAACTTTTGGTTTTGGTGTCTATTCAATTAGACCTTTAGAATATGGCCGGTGGTATTTTGCGGGGCGCGCTCTGTTTTGGGCGCAGCCCTGATATTTTTTCTGCAAATTTTCGGAAGATAGGTTGACAAACACCACTACTGAATATAATATAATAGTGGTCATGATCAAGTTGATTGAAGGGAGGATGCTGGTGAGCGCACAGTACAAAAAGGGGGTTTTGGAGCTATGCGTAATGGCGCTTTTGAAAAAGCGGGACTGTTACGGCTATGAAATCTCCGAATATCTCTCGGGACATATCGACATTGCAGACGGCACCGTCTACCCCATTCTCCGCAAGCTCAAGGCGGACGGCCTGCTCAGCACCTACCTGCAGGAGGAGAGTGGCGGGCCTCCCCGCAAGTACTATTCCCTCACCGGGCTTGGCAGGGAGACCTACGAGCGGGACCGCCGGGAGTATCTGGTGTTTGCAAAGGCGGTAGACACAATCCTGAAGGAGGATTGAGATGACAAAAACAGAATTTCTTACAAGCCTTGAACTGGAGTTGAGGCGAAAAAAACCTGCCGGATGTTTTGGACATAACCGAGGAGTTCCGGCAGCACTTTGACTTTAAACTCGCCGACGGCTACTCCGAGCAGGAAATAGCCGCCAAGCTTGGGGATCCAAAGACCATTGCTGAGCAGTACGGCAGCTCCCCCGCCAAGGGCTCCGGTGGAGAAAGGGCCCTGACCGTCAGCCTGCTGGCTGTAGGCGACCTCTTTTTCGGAATGCTTTGCCTGCTGCTCTATGCGTTTGAGGTGGTAATAGCGGCAACGGCGGTGACCTTTGGTGCCCTGTCCGTCTGCCTTATTGGGGATCTTGGGAGGCTGGAGTTCGTCACCCTGCCCCAGATGCCCTACAGCTGCGCGATCGCCCTGGGTGTGGTTTCCACGACGCTCTGCGTGCTCTCGGTCGTGGGGGCGATATACTTCTCCGGCTTCCTCCGGCAGCTAATTCGCTCCTACTGCAGGTTCCACAAAAACGCCCTTTCCGCTGCCGCCGGCAGAGGCAAGCTGCCGTCCATCCCGGCGCACCCGCAGTTTTCCCAGAAAAAGAGGCGGGCGCTGCGCTGGACAGCACTTGTATTCACCATTCTCTTTGCAGTGTCCTCGCTGGTAGGGTATGGGCTCTGCGCAGCAATGGCTGGGTCGGCGGAATTCTGGCACGTCTGGGGCTGGTTTGTCTGAGCTCCTGAAGTAACTGTTTCAAGGCTGCAGTCTGCCGCAGGCTCTCCCCTTTTTCGGGAGAGCTTGCGGTTTTTTATGCCGTAGCAGCTGCGGTGCTGGGAAAACGGAGGCAAAATATGTTATATTTATAGTAACAAGATTATAATTGATGGTTTTGTGACCCTGCGGCTCCGCGATGGCCTGAAGCTGAGGATAACTGCATTGTCAAAAAAGTACAAAAAAATCATAAATAGGTGGAAGGCAGACTTTGACTTTAGAACCGTCACAAGTTCCGCGCTGTCCTTTACCATGACCACCGTGTTCGCATTTTACAACGGCATTATCGGGCTGCTCTATGGCTCGCTCTGGAACCTCAGCATAGCGGCATACTATTTCCTGCTGTCGCTGGTGCGCGGGGTGATAATGGACACCGAGCGCAGCATCTACCGCAGCGGCTCGGACGGCCGGGTTCGCCGCAGGCGCACGGCAAAGCTCACCTCCTGGTTCCTGCTGCTGATGACGGTGCTGCTCATAGTCCCGGTGACCATGCTCGCCTTCAATAAGGCGCCGGTGGACATGAGCCTGATACCCGCCATTGGCATGGCGGCCTACACCTCCTACAAGATAGTCTTCGCCTCCATAAACCTGCACCGCAAAAGGCTGTCGGAAAACATACTCATCCGCGAGCTGCGCAACATCAACTTTATCGACGCCCTCATATCCATCCTCACCCTTCAGAATACCCTGCTTGTAATCAACAACAGCACCGGGGACATGTACCTGCACATAATTTCAGTGGTAACCAGCGCCACCGCCCTGGTGGTGATAATGGTGATAACGGTGGAGGGCGCTCTCGGAAGATACTGATGTGAAGGCTGCTTTGCGCAACATTCATTAAAACCCGGGGTTACCCGGGTGGTATGCTTTTTCTCACAGCGGAGGGAGCTATTATGGGCGAGGGCCATGTCCAAAACATTGAGAAAGCGGTGGACTTCATTGAGCAGAACCTCTCGGAAAAGCTGGACCTTAATACGGTAGCTTCCGCGGTGCACTACTCTAAGTACCACCTTCACAGAATGTTTCTGGATGTGCTTGGCATGACTCTGCACGACTACCGCCAGCGCCGCCAGCTCACCGAGGCCGCAAGGCTTTTGACCTTTACACGGCGGCCGGTGCTGGACATCGCTCTTGGCTGCGGCTATGAGAGCCAGCAATCCTTTACCTCGGCCTTCAAGGCGATGTACAAGCTGCCGCCGGCGGAATTCCGCGAGCGGAGTGAGTTCTACCCCTTGCAGCTAAGGTACACCCTTTGCAGCGGACCGGGTTCCAGGCGGTTTACTCCCGAGGAGATCGTCTTTGCGACAAAGGAGGACGCCGACGACTGGATGGCGCTGCTGGAGCTGGTGGTGGACGGGTTCCCCCACCTCAGCAGGCAACAGTTCCGGCAATCGCTCGACAGCAGCATAGAGAGCCGTCAGGCGTTGCTGTTGCGGGACAGGGGTATTCTGGCCGGGGCAATGATTTTTTCCCGTCTCGAGGGGAGCATTGATTTCCTCGCGGTGCACCCACAGTACCGGAGCCTTGGAATTGAGCAGCTGTTCATCTCAGTGCTGCGGCGGGACATCCTGCCCGGCCGGGAGATAACCACCACCACCTACCGCAGCGCAGACCGGGCCGACACCGGCTACCGGAAGCTGCTAAAGGGGATGGGCTTTTTGGAGGGGGAGCTGCTCACTGAGTTCGGCTACCCCACCCAGCGCTTCCGGCTCCCTCCGGAACAAAAGGAGGGCTAAAGCATGAAACAATTGGAGAACACGCCTTGGAAATTGAGGGTGATGCTGTTTCTGGTGAGCCAGTGCATCACCCTCTTTGGTTCCACCCTTGTGCAGATGGCCATGGTTTGGTACGCCACCATGAACACTGCCTCCGGCAGCTGGGTGGCAGCATTCTCGGTGGTCTCCTACCTTCCCCAGTTCCTGGTGTCGCTGGTGGGAGGGGTGTGGGCGGACCGGTACAACCGCAAGCTGCTGATAATGCTGGCGGACGCCGGAATTGCGGCGGTGACGCTGGCAATGCTGCTTATTATGCCAGGTCTCGGCGGCGGTGACGAGCTGCTGCTGTGGCTGCTGGTTATCTCCCTTTTGAGGTCGGTGGGGGCCGGCATCCAGACCCCGGCGGTGAACGCGGTGATACCCACCCTTGTGCCGGAGGACCAGCTCATGCGCTACAACGGCATAAACTCCGCCATGCAGTCGCTGGTGCAGTTTGCGGCCCCGGCGGCGGCGGGAGTGGTCTTTTCGGTGAGCAGCCTCAGCACCACCCTTCTCATAGACATTGTCACGGCGGCCCTTGGCATAGGGCTGTTCAGCCTTGTCGCCATACCCGCCCAAAAGAGGTGGCAACCGGGCGGCTCGGTGCTGGAGGAGATGCGCCTCGGCATAGGCTACGCCGCCTCCAACCGAGTGGTTGGCAGGGTGCTGCTCTGCTACGGCGGGTTTGTGCTTCTCTGCGTGCCGGCAGGGTTTCTTGCCGGGCTGCTGGTGCGGCGGGTTTTCGGGGACACCTACTGGTACCTTACCGCGGTCGAGCTGGTGGGATTCGCGGGCATGGTGGCGGGCGGCCTTATCATGAGCGCATTCGGCGGCTTCCGCCGGCGCTCGGACACTCTGGCATTCTCGCTCTTCGCTTTTGGAGCCTTTGCGGCGGCGCTGGGGATTGCCGGCAACTTCTATCTCTACCTCTTTATCATGCTGCTCTACGGGGTGGCCCTCACCATGGTGCAGACCACCGTCACCACCATCCTCCAGGAGCACACCGAGGAGCGGATGCAGGGGCGGGTATTCGGCCTTCAGAGCACGGTTTATTCCGGCTTTCTGCCCCTCGGCATGGCGGTATTCGGCCCCCTCGCGGACCTTATCCCGCTGCAGTGGATAATGATTGCCTCCGGCATCCCTCTCATATTGATGGCGGCCTTGATGCGCCGGAGCCTTGCGGCGGACGGCATATAAAAACAGGCGGCGGGGTTTGCCCGCCGCCTTTATCTGCGGTAAAAAAGCCTGTCAAGGGCCCGCTTTGTCGACCAGCCGAGCTGCAGGTTGATCTGGCGGCGCAGCAGAGGGTGGGATAAATACGCCCTCAAAAGCCAGCTCACCGCCCCGGGCTCTCCCCTTCTCAGCAGCCCCCGGGCGCGCTCCCAGCTGTCCCGGGCCTGCTTGTAGCGGCGCTGGTCGTCGGGGTCGTACGCCTTCGCTTTCTCCAGAAACCTCTCAAGGCCATCGAGGTAGCCGAGACCTTCAACCCTTCGCTTTACATAAAACTCCCTGTCGTACACCAGAATCGCCGCCTGCAGCATAGCGCTTTTTGAGGAGATGCTGTCGCCCCCCTGGCGGTAGAGCATGAGGTGCTGGTCAAGGTTTGCAAATTTAAGGCCCATGGCCGCCGCTCTGAGCCAGAGTTCATCGTCCTGGGCCGCGGGCAGGTCGGCGTAGCCGCCGATTTTCAGCACTCTCTCCCTTTTCATCACTATTCCCGGGTGCAGCATTATGTTGGTGCTGCGAAGAGCTCTTTTTATCTCCAGGTCGCCGGTTGGTATGGGGAGCCCCCGGCCGGTCTCGCGGCCATTGGAATCAATATACACCCGGTTCACCCCCAGAATGTCCACCTCCGGGTTGGCGTGCAGAAACTCCATCTGCCTCTCAAGCCTCTCGGGCAGGGCGATGTCGTCCGCGTCCATTCGGGCAACATACTCCCCCACCGCAAGCTCAAGGCCCCGGTTGAGACTCCCGGCAAGGCCGAGGTTGCGAGGGTTCCGGCCGAGGCGCACCCGCCTGTCCGCTGCTGCATAGGACTCGAGCAGCTCCAGGGCCTTTTGGTTCTGCGGGTCGTCCAACAGCAGAATAAACTCAAACTCCGAAAAGCTCTGGGCGAGAATGGACTCCACCGCCGCCGAGAGCTGGTCGGGCGGCTCTCTGAATGCGCTCATCACCACCGAGAGCTCCATCTCAGCCCCTCCCTTTTGCGGCCCTGCTGCGCAGAGCGCCCGCGAAACCAGCTATCATCTCCCTGTTTAGCAGCAGGAACCACCCGCATGACAAAAGCAGGTTTGCAAAGGCGACAGCCAGCGGGCGGTGGAGGTAGGCGGCGGCAAAAAAATAGCAGAACGCCCCCACGGCGGCAGCGCTCCGGCGGGACAGCTTCAAGCGGAGCTCTTTTCTTATGAGTTTCAGCCGTATTAGCAGCATTATGAGGTTTGCAGCAAGCGTTGAGATGGAGGCGGCAAAAAGGCCGATTGCCCTCGCCAGCGACAGATGCAGCAGCAGGTTGCAGACGGCTGCCGCGGCGGTGGCGGCTCCGTTCTGGCCGGGGCGCTTCAGCGCTATCTGAATGCCGCCGAGAAACTGGGACACCGCCGCGAGGGCCGCTGCGGCGATAAGTATGGGGGTGTGGAGAATGGCGTCAAAATAGCCCTCTGGAAAGATGAAGTAGTAGAGTATAAAGCCCGCCGACACCGCCACAGAAAGGGCGGAAAACAGCAGCTCCATAAAGCCCTGGAACACCTGCGAGACCCTCTCCTGCCGGTCGACATGCTGCATAAGCTCCACAGCCTCCTGCTGCCAGGAGACGCTGAAGGCGTTCAGCAGCACCGAACAGACCGCCGGGAGCTTGTGGGCCACAGCAAAAACACCGTTTGCCGCATCGCCGAAAAAGAGGTTTGTAATCTGCCGGTCGGAAAAGCCCATTATCCACCAGGAAAGGTCGTTGGGCACAAGGTAGATGGAGTAGCCGACGAGCGCCCTTATCCTCCCAAGGCTCACAAGTGCGGGGCTTACCCTTCGGGTCCAGCCGGAGGTGAGCAGAAGGTAGGCGTTTCCCACAGCTCCCCCAGCCCCGTAGGCAAAAAGCGCCCCCGCCACCCCGAGGCCCAGCGCTGGCACCAGCAGCGGGGCCAGGGCAGCCGCCACCGCGGTGGAGATGACCATGGACCAGCAGTAGGTCGAGAGCCTCTTCATGGCCCTGAGGTAACCCCTCATATAGGCCGAAAACACCTCCTGTGAGAGGTAGAGAAGAAAGCCGAGGCCCACATACATAGGCGTATCCCCCCTCGCCGGCAGCACAAGGCAGAGGAACAGCAGACCGTTGCCCGCCACCACCGCCAGGGCGCAGGAGAGGTTTCGATTGACCTCGTTGGGGTCGCTCTCCTGCACCGAAAACCTGAACACCGCCTCCTGGGTGGAGAGGGTGAGCAGCGGTATCAGCAGCAGGATGTAGGAGTAAAGCAGGTCGAATCTCCCGTACTCCTCCACGGTGAGCCAGCCGCTCAGCAGCAAAAGAAGCAGGAACTGCACCCCTTTGTTCACCGCCGTGCCGAAAAGCATTATCTCGGTGTTGGCGGCAAGCCCGGAGCCGAAGGCAGAGTTTGCCAAAGAACCCTTGGTCATCTCGCGCCTCCTACTGGTTTTATGCTCCCATCGCCGGACTGCAGAGGGAGGTGATAGCCGGGCAGCGGCAGCATCGGGTGCCGGCAGCCGGTCAGATAGTCGTACATAAGCACCACCGAAAGGGTCCTGAACCAGGTTGCGAACAGGCTGCTCTCCCCCGCCCCTGCGCTGCAGCTCTCGCTGCCGTAACAGAAGCTCTCTCCCAGCCGGAACACGCAGCCGCCGTCCGGCCGCTGGTTCTGCAGCACCCAGAAGAGAGCCTTTTCCACGGCAGGCTCCACCCGGCTGCGCCAGATGTCGGAGCGGGCGAGGCTCAGCCTTATAAGTGGATCTACTGCGTCTATGTCCTCGCAGGCAGAGGAGTTCCAGCGGAGATCAAACCCGCCGCGGCTGTTCTGAAGGCCGAGTATGATCTCCACCGCTCTCTCGGAGAATGGCGGCATGACCCCGTCGTACATAAGGATGGGGTAGATGTGGTACGCACCTCTCACCGCCCGGTAGCGGGCGGCGGCGTCTCCAAGCTCTCCCCGGTGCCACATGCCGCTTTTGGGGTCCGACCTTTCGAGCAGCAGCGCCACCAGCTCCCTCACCGCGGCTGCGGCATCGGAATCCCCAAAAAAGTCCCGCCGGTACTGCAGAGCGGTGCCGAGATTCATTACCGTGTTTGAAGCGCTCCAGGGTTCCCGCCAGTTGAGAGAGTCCAAAAACCTCTGCATCGCCCCATCCCGGCAGAGAAAATCAAGGTATGCGAGCCTATGCGGCGGGGCTTCCCCCAGCACCCAGAGCGCAGAGAGCCATATGGGCATAATGTGCCTCGCCCCCCAGCCGTCGCCGTTTAAATAGCGAAGGCTCAGGGAGCTCCAGTCGTAGCAGAGCCCGTCCCCCTGCTGGCTGCCGAGCAAAGTGCTCTTGAGGTCGGCGGCGGTGGAAGCCGACAGACTATAGCCTGTAAGATGGCAGAGCAGCGGCAGAAAGGCCGCCGCGTACACCGACTCCTCCCGGCAGGACGCAGAAAAGCGCTGCTGCAGGCCCTCCCGCTCGAGAGAGCCTATGTAGCCCTCAACTCGTTGCATGTAGCCCTCAAAGGCCGGCTTTACCCACCCGGAGCCTTTGGGGGGCTTTTTTATGCGCCTTACAGTCCCCAGCTGGCACAGCATTTTAAAGGAAGCCTTTGCGCGGCAGAGGGCGCTGCCGGCCCCGCTCAAACCCTGCACCTCGCCGGCTGGCGGTAGAAAATGTCCGTCTCACCGCTGCGGCTGCGGAGAAAGCCCTGGGCCGCCATGGCGTTATTCACCCGCTGCTCGGTGCCGGGGCGGATCCTCTCGTGGGTTTCCAGCATTATGACCCGGGTCTCGCTGAGCCAGCTCTCACACCCGGGGGAGAACACCTCATACTCCGAGCCCTCGATGTCCATCTTCACTATGTCCAGTCTCGGCATGGAGAAGGCGCGCATTATTTCATCCATGCAGACCGCGTCTATCGGCCCGTCCTCCGACTCTCGGACATAAAATCCCCACTCCCCCGTGGGCCTCGGCAGCACCTCCAGCCTTGCGCAGCGGTTCCAGAGGCCGGACTTTATGGGAATAATGTTCTTTTCGTCCCGGACATTCTTCAGCAGCAGCTGGTAGTTGCTCTCCTCCGGTTCTATGGCCACCACCCTGGCCCCGGGGTAGATGCAGGAATAGAGCAGCGAGAAAAGCCCGATGTTTGCCCCGGCGTCCACTATATACTCCGCTTCCCCCATAAGGCTTGACATGTCCACCTGGTACTCCAGTCTCTCCTCCCTGCCGTTAAAGGCGAAAAAGCTCACAAGGAGATAGATGTCGGTGCTGCCCGGCCGCAGGTAGACCTGCCTTCCGAGCTTTTTCACAAATACGCTCCTAACCCCGGAGCCCACCGGAAGGCCCAGTCTTTTTGCCAGCAGCCAGAACGACACCCTCGCGCCGCCGGCGGGCCCAAAGGCTCTAAAAATCTTTAAAATACGAATCACAAAAGCTCCTCCCTCTGCTCCTTAAGATAGTCGCGGAACCACCCGGCAAAAAGCTCCAGCCCCCTGTTGAGCGGAGTGGAGGGCCGATAGCCAAAGTCGCTCAAAAAGGCCTGCGGGTCGGCAAAGGTGGTCTCCACATCCCCCGCCTGCATGGGCATTAGATCTATCAGCTCCTCGGCAGAAAGGCTCTGCGGGATTACACCGGCCGACGCGAGCGCCTGCCTCAAGAGCGCTACAAACCTGCCCATCTCAACCGGGGCACCGCAGCCCACGTTGTATACCGCGTGGGGCGCATCCTCGGCGGCGGGAGGGCTTGCGGCTGCCAGCAGCACCGCCTTCACAAGGTCGCCGATGTAGGTAAAGTCCCTGCGGCAGCGGCCATAATTGAAGAGCTTAATTCTCCTGCCCTCCGCCATGCGAAGAGCAAAGTCATAGCAGGCCATGTCCGGCCTACCGGCAGGGCCATATACGGTAAAAAACCGAAGCCCCGTTGCAGGGATGCCGTAGAGCTTTGCATAGGAATAGGCCATGAGCTCGTTGGACTTTTTGGTGGCAGCGTAGAGGCTGCTGGGCCGGTCGCTGGGGCTCTGCTCGCTGGAGGGGCCCGATGCCGAGCCGTACACGCTGGAGGAACTCGCATAAACAAGGTGCTCAACCGGAAAACCTCTGCTGGCCGCCTCGCGGCAGGCCTCCAGCACCGAGAAAAAGCCGCTGATGTTGCAGCTTATATACTCCTCCGGCTCACTTATGCTCCGCCGAACTCCGGCCCTCGCCGCAAGGTGTAACAGCAGCTCCGCCCTGCAGTCCTGCATGAGCGCAAGCAGCTCATCCTTCCTTCGGATATCAAGGTTTACAAATTTCCAGTCTCCACCGGCTTTCTCAACGCTTTTAAGCCGGTGTTCGAGGAGGCGTTTATCACATCCGGAGCTGAGGTCGTCCACCCCCACCACCCGGCGACAGCCGCCCTCGAGGAGGCTTTTGGCCAACGCCGAGCCGATGAAGCCGGCGGCCCCGGTAATAAGCACACAGCTTTTACTGATATCAAGTGTTTGCTCTCTCATTTGTTTTCCTCATTCCAGTCCCCCGCGGCGCCGAGACCGGCCGGTAGTACAAAGGGATTTTAAGGTTTCTTACATTCATAAATGCGATGATGGCGGTGAGCATGGCCATGTCCATGGCCGCGTTGGAAAATCCGCCCCTCATAAAGGAGATAAAATAGCCGGTGTAGGCCATGTACAGCAGTGGAGAGTAGTTCACCGCGTAGTTCGCAATCCACAGGTAAAGATAGAGCAGCAGCGGCACCGCCACAAGGCATCCCCAGCGGAAGTTCCAGAGCCCCTCCGCCACCGGGTTGAAGGAGTAGGCCACGTTGGTGCCAGCCATCTGCCAGAACCTCTCGGATAGATCCAACGGCTTTTGTGGAAAGAGCGCCCGCGGCACCCATTTTGTGAGGGTGTCGAGGACATAGCTCGAACCGTAAAGAGGCTGGAACGGCACCGCCACAAAGTAGCAGCTGACATAGTAGGTGTAGATAAATTCCGCCAGCGAGCCGTGGAGATAGTAGACGGCAGAATCCGCCGTGAGGGACAGCCCCGCCCGGCGCGCTCCCACCGTCAGCAACAGCAACGCCGCAGCCAACGCCAGCACTATCCACCGGGCCTTCAGCCTGCCGCCCCGCCCTCTGGCTGCCGCGGCAAGCAGCAGAGCCGGGAGGAACATGAGAAAGTACCGTCTCACCGTGACGCCAAGGTAGAGCGCCCAGAACATCGCTACAAGCAGAAGCCGGTACAGCTTTAATTTCTGAGCCCCCAGCAGCGCCGGCACCATCGACTTCAGCGAGTAGGCCACCATGTAGATGTAGAGGTACTGCACCACCGAGCTCCCCACAGCCGCCCTTTTGCCGAGGGAATCCAGCGTGGCCCACTCCCCCGAGGCTGCTGAGAGTTTTAGCAGCATGTAGACGATTATCCCAAGCGCCGGGAGGTCGAAAAAGGCGTGGAAATCCCCGTACTGGTAGTGGGACGCCCAGTCGAGCTGTCTTGACGCGAGGGCGTCCGCCCGGCCGGTGAACAGCATGAGCAGTATGAAGGCCGCCAGCACAAAAAGGTAGATCTGCGAAGTTTTCAGCATGGTGGCCCGGGAGATGTAGAAATAGCTGTCGGCGAGTGAGCTCCCCTCCACCGCGAAGAGCAGCGGCGCCACCGAGGCGTAGACAACATATATGAACGGTATTATCACCTCGGCGGAGGTGAGGATCACCGCCGTCCTGGGGCAGCGGGAATAGCAGTAGCCCACCCAGAGCGCGAAGACCAGCAGCATTGCCGCAACGGTGACAACTATCCAGCCCATCCGCATCCCTCCAGATATATCCGCTCCATCTCCCTCACCTGGCGGGGCAGGTCATAGCCGGCGGCTTTAATCGCTGACAGAGCGACCATCCTCTCCGGCAGTGAAGGCGGGGGATCAAGCGCCCTCAGGGCCGCCTCGGCCCACCGCTGCGGACCCAGTTCGAGGGGCAGGAACTGCGCCGACGGCAGTATTTTTGCTTCTTTGGTTATGCGGTCTGAGAAAATGCAGGGAAGTCCGCTGGCCTGGGCCTCAACCCCGGCTATGGGGTTGCCCTCAAACAGCGACGGCAGGAGAAACAGGTCCGCGAGAGACATATAGCTCTGCACATCCCTTGTTTTTGGGACAAATATCACCCGCCGGTCCAGCCCAAGGCTGTGACACCGCCGCTCTATCTCACCCTGCAGCTCACCGGTGCCGATAAAGACCAGCGCCGCGGCGGGGTCCAATCGAAAAATTTCCCTCGCCGCCTCCAACAGGAAAAACTGGTTTTTCTGGCTGTTCATCCTGCCCACATGCAGCAGCACCCGCCTGCTCTCAAGGCCAAACTTTTGACGAAGCTCCTCCCTCGCCCTCGGGGAGAAGGAGAAGGATTCCACATCCAGAATATAGCGGCATATACTTGTCTCCCGGAGCCTCCGCTCGGGAAATAGCCAGCGGGCAGCGGAGGAGGAGCAAGCAAGGCAGAGGTCGGGGTATCCGGCGTATAATCTGCGCCCAAGGACGTGGCCGGCGAGTTTTATCGCCCGGTTCCCGTCGCCGAAGCCGCTGTTGTGGCTGTGGGCTATGACGGTTTTGACGCCGGCCTTTTTGGCAAGGCGGGCATACCCAAGGGCAACTCCCTGGCAGATATGCAGGTGCAGCAGCTCGCAGCCACCGGCCTTCACGGCGGGCGCAAAGCGTGCCATGGCCTTCGACATCCTAACAATTGGGTTTTGCTCCGGGCGCTCAAGCAGGCTCTCCACCCGAACCCCAAGATCCCGCAGCTCCCGGTCATATATCTCGCTCTCCTTCTGTGCGGCAAGGATGGAGATTTCAAACCTCTCCCGGTTTATATGTCTGACCAGGCTGAGAATATAGTTTTCTATCCCTCCGCCGGTCCAGCGCTCACAGTAGTGCAGCAGCTTTACTCTGCCCATGGCGCCCTATGCCCCCAGCCGGGTGAAAACCGGCTTGAGGTCAGAGTGCAGAAAGCCGGAGAGCTCCACCGCAGCCGTCTTTGGCAGCGCCCTAAAAAGCCTCTCGTACCAGCGGTAGGCAAAGCTCCTTCGATCCTCCCAGAGAGGGCTGCCGGAAAACGCCGAGCGGGATTTGACGCTGCGCCAGTGGGTGGCAAACGGATGGGACATGGGAGCGTCCACCCAGGGCCTTCTGGACATGAAGCTGCTTGTAAAATGCAGTATTGCGGGGCTCTTCATTGCGAAGGCAAGTTCCGGCTCTGTGTAGACATACTCCGTCTTTCTGTACCTTAAGAGCGACGAGTAGTCGAGGTCGTACCACACCGTTTGAGCGTTGTACTCCGGGGGCAGGAGCGATATCCTCCCGCAGAGGACATGGTTTATTACGCTCTGGTCCGGATAGGGCAGCCGCCCACCGCTGCCGCCAAAATAATCGGCAAAGTCCTCCTCCGCCCGGCTTTTCCGAAGCCTTTTGAGCCCCAGCAGCAGCACTCCGGTGTTAAAGTAGATATCGTTCCTCATGAGGCCTATGGCCTTTTTGTGACGGTCGCCCATGCACTCCGCCACCGCCGCGGCCTCTGCCCACTGGGGAAGACCCACCTCCCAGAGAGCACTAAGGTCCTGCAGCACCAGCGTGTCGCAGTCGAGGTAGAGCACCCTGCTGCAGCCCTTGAGAAGGCTTGGGAGCATGAGCCGCACCATGGTGGAGCGGGTCCACCTCCAGCGCTCCGACATTTTTAAGCTCTGGTAGTGCTGCTCTGGAAAGGGCAGAAACTCAATTTCCCTGCCGAAGCTGTCCGCCTGCAGGGCAAGCTTTTTGCGGTTTTCAGAGCTCACAGCATCATCCACCACATATATTTTTAGCCTGGGCACCTCGCGGTTGCTCTCCAGCAGCGACTGCATGGACACCGCCGCTATGGGCGCATAGCTGTCATCACAGGCGTAAACCACATTCATTCTTCTCTTCCTCCTCTTTGCCTAAACCGCCCCGCGGCCCCTTAGCACCGCCGGCAGCGCCATAAAGATTATTTTGAGGTCGGTTAAAATACCAGCCTTTTTTACATAATCGAGGTCCATTCGCATCCAGTCATCGAAGGACAGCTCGCTTCTGCCGCTAACCTGCCAGAAGCACACAAGCCCCGGCTTTACCAGCAGCCGCTGCCGTTCCCGCTGCCCGAGAAGGCAGGTCTCATATGTAGGCAGCGGCCTTGGGCCCACAATGGACATTTCACCCTTAATTATGTTGAGCAGCTGCGGCAGCTCGTCTATGCTCCAGCGCCGCAGCAGCCTGCCCACACCCGTGACCCTGGGGTCGTCTCGCATCTTAAATGCGGGGCCGTCCTGCTGGTTTAACCCCTGCATGAGAGGGTGCATGGCGGGAGCCTCCCGGCACATGCTTCTGAACTTGTAGATTTCAAACTCCCTGCCCATGAGACCGTTGCGCTTTTGCGAGAAAATAATCGGTCCCCCGTCCTCAAGATATATTGCCGCCGCCGCCAGAGCAAAGATCGGCGACAACACCAGCAGTGCCAAAAGGCTCAGAGTTATGTCGAGGGCACGCTTGGACACGGCGTAGAGCCGGGAACTGTTTGGAGTTACCAGCTCCCATTCCGGCTGGGTCACCTTGGTGTTCATGCGCATTCTCCTTAAATTTGTCAGACAAAGGCCTTAAAGTAATCTATGGTTCTGCGAATGCCCTCCTCCAGGTGAACCTTTGGCCTCCAACCGGCGAGCTCACTTGCAGCGAGAGAGATGTCCGCCCTGCGCCTTGTGGGATCGTCCGGCGGGGACGGCAGCTTCACAAGTCCGCTGCTGCTGCCGGTCTCCCGCAGCACCAGTTCGGCGAGCTCCGACATGGTGAACTCTTCCGGGTTGCCGAGGTTAACCGGGCCCAAAAAGTCGTCCCTGCCGGCCATGACCTTTAGAATACCGTCTATGAGATCATCGATGTACTGAAAACTCCGGGTCTGGCTGCCGTCGCCGTATACCGTGAGCGGCTCCCCTCTCAGGGCCTGCATTATAAAGTTGCTGACCACCCTGCCATCCTCCGGCGCCATTCCGGGGCCGTAGGTGTTGAATATGCGAATCACCTTTATCCTGGTGCCAAACTGGCGGTGGTAGTCGAAGCAGAGCGACTCGGCACAGCGTTTGCCCTCGTCGTAGCAGCTTCTCGGCCCTATGGGGTTTACACACCCGCGGTAACTCTCGCTCTGCGGGTGGACCGAGGGCTCGCCGTAAACTTCACTTGTGGAAAACTGCATCATCAAAGCTCCCGTGGCGGTGGCGAGCTCCAGCATGTTGATCGCCCCCAACACGCAGGTGCGGGTGGTGCGAACCGGTTCCGCCTGGTAGGCGCTGGGACTCGCCGGGCAGGCGGCGTTGTAAATCTCGTCCACCTCGGCTTTAAATGGTTCGCAGACGTCCCGCTGCAAAAAGCAGAAGTTACGGTTGCCGGACAGCTCTTTTATATTCCTCATCTGCCCGGTGGAAAGATTGTCGAGGCAGATGACCCTGTATCCCAGCTCCAACAGCCTACGGCAGAGGTTGGAGCCCACAAACCCCGCGCCTCCGGTCACAAGGGCGCGCTTCACGCATATACCTCCTTTTTGCCGGGGGCAGCTCCTATGGGATGGTACTCAAACCCCGCCTGCTTCGCCCTGAGGTAGCCGAATACATTCCGCCCGTCAAAGAGCACCGGCTGTTCCAACAGCTCGGCAGCGAAGACGAGGTCTGCATCTGATAACTCCCCCCCCTCGGTTACCACAATGAGCGCGCTGCCCCCGACGAGTGCCCCATACTTGTCCGCCACCCGCAAAAAGCCCTCTATGCCACCCAGGTAGTAGTCGAGCCCGGCGCTGGACGCCTTT
>CALXAK010000016.1 GCA_944386255.1 uncultured Clostridia bacterium | reverse complement strand
GCCGAGAGCAGGGCATAGAATATATAGCCCCTTCCGCCCCCCTCCCCGCTCTTCGGCCTGCCCACCATCATGAGGGTGCCGGCGCCGATAAGGGCGGTAGCGGCGAGCTTCAGGACCGGGTGGGAGTTTTCCCCCAGCAGCAGCATGGCCAGCAGCACGGTTATTACGGTGCTGGACCTGTCTATTGGCACCACCCGGCTCACATCCCCCATGGACAGGGCCTTGAAGTAGCAGAGCCAGGACCCTCCGGTGGCAAGACCGGAGAGGAGGATGAACACGAGGCTTTTGGTGGAGACGGAGGAGACTGCGCCCACCGAGCCGGAGATTGCCGCCATTAGCCAGGAAAAGCCCAGCACCACGGCGGTGCGTATGGCGGTGGCAAGGTCGGAGTCGGTCTTTTTAATGCCGCGCTTTGCAAGGATCGTGGTGACCCCGGCAAAAAAGCTGGAGGCCGCCGCAGCCGCAAGCCACATGGGCTCACCCCCTGCTGCCGCCCCGCCAGAGGGCGCTCACCGGCATCTCCCGGCCGGCCATTATCCGCCGGAAGTTGCTCACATGCTTTATCACCACCACCGGAGCCACCAGAAGGTAGATAACCGTGGCCTCAAGGCAGCCGGTCATTAGCCAGTAGACCGGCGGGAAGGCCACCGAAGCGGCCACCGGGGCGGCGGCGATGTAGTCCACAGCCAGCACCAGCAGCAGCTGGGCGGCAAACATCACGAGAAACACCCTTATGTCAAAGGCCAGCACCACCCCCTGTATGCAGGCGAGGCCCTTGCCTCCCCTGAAGCCGCTGTAGAGCGGAAAGATATGGCCCATTATGCAGGCCACCCCCGCCGCCGCGGCAGCCACCCTGTCCCCGGGGGCCATGGCCCCGGCCAGCAGCACGCTGGCAAAGGCCTTGGCCGCGTCCAGCAGCGCCGTGGCAACCCCGAACTTTGGGCCCAGGTTGATGAGTGTGTTGGCGGCCCCGGCGTTGCCGGTGCCGATTGTCCTTATGTCGGTGCCCTTGAGCTTTGAAAAGATGAGCGCGGGGCTTATGCTCCCAAGCAGGTAGCCCAGAAGGGCGCATATGAGCAGTTTTATGGTCGGTTCCCCCTTTATAATATTCCCGCGAAAAAGCCGCAAACTAGATATAATTTACCAGGATTTTACATGGGGCGGCTTCATTAGCGGCGGACGTTCTGGTATAATCTTTTTGTTAAATGCCAGAGCGTCAAGTACTATATTACAACAAAAACCAGGTTCGGAGAAGAGAATTGAAGCTCAGTTACGAAAATATCAGAAACTCCCACGAGGTAAACACCTACATCCGCCAGGCGGACCAGTCGCTGGCGGCTCTCGGCTACACCGAGCACTCCTTTACCCACGCCTACCGCTGCGTGGGGGTGGCGGCGCTCATCCTCAGCCGCCTGGGCTACGGTGAGCGGCAGGTGGAGCTTGCCCGCATCGCCGCCTACATGCACGACATAGGCAACGTTATAAACCGCATCGACCACGCCCAGAGCGGGGCCATGATGGCCTTCAGGATCCTGGACCACCTGGGGGCGGAGCCGGAGGAGATCGCTACGGTGGTCACCGCCATCGGCAACCACGACGAGCACACCGCCTACCCTGTCAACGCGGTGGCGGCGGCGCTGATACTGGCGGACAAGACCGACGTGCGCAAGACCCGGGTGCGCAGCCGGGCGGAGATATCCCTCGACATACACGACCGGGTGAACTTTGCGGTGCAGCGCTCCACCGTGGGCATAGACACCCGGGAGAAGCTGTTTACCCTGGACCTTGTGATAGACACCAAGATCTGCCCGGTGATGGCGTACTTTGAAATCTTCCTGCAGCGCATGCTGCTCTGCCGCAAGGCCGCGGAGTTCTTCGGCCTGAGGTTCCGGCTGCAGATAAACGGCCAGACGCTGCTCTAACCCGAATACGGCGAAACCGCCGCCCAGCCCTGCCGAAAAAGCAGGGACGGGGCGGCGGTTGTTTTTTGGGTATCAGAGGTTTGCAAGGGCGAGGCCCACCACCGTGACCACCATGGCCGCCTTCTGGCGCTGGCCCAGCCGCTCCTTAAAGAAGATGTGGCCGGAGAGGGCGCCCACCACGAGGCCGCCCGCCGCCACGCAGGGGAACACGAGCCCTGCCGGCAGGGTCTCGAGGCTCTTGAGCTCCAGGAAGTTGAAGCCGAAGTTGAAGCAGCCCGCCACAAGGCCGAAGCCCCACTCCTTGGCGGTGATGAAGAAGCGCTTGCCCTTCTTTTTGCAGGACCAGACCACCAGACCCAGCGCCATGAGGGCGGCGGTGCCGTAGAGTACCGTGAGGAAGAGGCCCTGGTGCAGGTCCTGGAAGCAGTAGTTGGTGAAGAGCTTGCTGTTTATCTGCATAAAGCCGCAGATGAGGAAGGCCACTATTAGGTCGGAGGCGCTCTTTATGCTGCTGCCCTTGCCGGAGCCCATGAACACTATCACCAGCGCCACCACCGAGAGGGCTGCCCCCAGCAGCTGCAGGCCCTGGGGCATCTCCCGCCAGAGCAGGAAGGACATGACGAAGGGCATCACAAAGCAGCTCTTGGAGAACATGAGGGTTATGCCCACGCCGTTTGAGAGGTAGCTCCTGCGCATGACCACCAGGGAGGACATGTAGTAGACCCCGGAAAAGAGGCCCAGCACCGTGAGCAGCGCCACCGAGCTCTCCACAGTGGTCTCCCCGAAGAGGTTTAGGAAGTTCGCGTCCTTTATGCGCAGGAAGTCACGGACGTTGCCGGAGGCAAGGGCGGACAGGAAGGAGAGGGCGGTGCTCATTATGTAGTTTACCAGCATAATGTTGTCGCCGTCGTGTCCGAGGCCCTCGGAGTAGCGGAATATTACCGACGTGCCGCAGGAGACAAAGATGCTGACTATGAGAAATATCATGCGGATTTCCTCGCTTTCTTACCTTTGTAGCAGAGTATAAGCGGCAGGGCCGAGGCCAGCAGGAAGAGGCTGGAGGCGAACATGCCGGCGCTGTAGCTGACCGTGTCGGAGATATAGCCAAGGAACACGTGGATCACCGCCGTGCCCACCGAGAAGGAGAGGGTGGACACCGCAATAACGGTGGCGGGGTATTTGGGGAAGGCGTTGCAGGCCAGCACCACCCGGAAGGTGTAGTTGGCGCCGGTGACCAGGCCGAAGAGCGGGAAGGCCACAAACCAGACCGGCGCGCTCTTTATAAAGAGCAGCGAGCAGAGCAGCACCGAGGTGAATATGCTGCCATAGATGAGCACATCCTCCGCCTTCACCCGCCGGTCCAGGGCGGTGAACAGCGCCCGGCTGCCGGCGGTGGCCAGGGTGTAGACCGTGACCAGGCTGGCGCAGAGGGTCACCGAGAACACCTCCGGGGCCCAGGTGTTGAGGAAACTGTTTATCATGTTGGTGTAGTAGTAGGACCCGGCGACTATGAAGTTGTAGCTTATGAGGGAGATCATCTCGGGGGAACGGAGGATGGTGCCGTAGGGGATTTTCACCCGGATCCTTCCGCCCTCCTCGCCGCCGTTCTGACGGCGGCTGTCGAGGTACGGGTTGCGCAGCACCAGCAGCAGGAAAAACACCCCCAGCACCAGGAAGAGCCCGCCGCATATCTGGTAGTGCAGCGCCCAGGAGCCGGTCTCCAGCAGCAGCTTTGCCGCCGACACCGGCGCCGCCACGCTCGCAACGGAAAAGAAGGTGTAGAGCTTTGCAATGGCCCCTCCCCTGCCCTCGCCGTTCACGTCCGACACCACCGCGGTGGAGAGGTCGTTCACCATGTTGCGGGTGATGTTCATGAGGGCGTAAAATATGAGGAACACAATGTAGTAGGGCGACGAGCCCAGGAAAAACATGGAGAAGCCGTAGAGAAAGCAGCTTATGGCGGTGAAGAGGGCTTTGTTGAGCCGGTCGAACACCAGCATGGACACAAGGGTGAACACCGCCGAGAACACGCTGGAAATAACCCCCATAAAGGAGGTCTCGGTGAGGGTGAGGCTGTACTGCTCCATAATGGCGGGCAGCAGGGTGGAGTACATGCCCTGGGCTATGGCCATTACCAGCATTATAAGGTAGCAGTAGAAGGTGGCGAGTTTTACCGCCGTAGAGGTGATAAGATTGTTTTCCATTATTGCCCCCACTATAAAACGATTAAGCCGGATAAGAGTAATTATAACACCATTCCCCAAAAGGTCCACAGAAAATGCGGGTCCTGATAATTTTTTTGCAAAAAAAGAAGGCCGCCTGGAGGCGGCCGAAGGAAAGCGGATGTTGACGAGCCGTCAGCCCATGAGGCAGAGGGCGGTGTCGGAGATGGTGTTCTGGATGATGTCGTAGCCCTGGTCGGTGGGGTGGATGCCGTCGGGGCCTATGAGCTGCTCATAGAGCCTTGAGAGCAGGAACTTGGACCTAAGGTCCACCAGCTCACAGCCCTCCCGGCGGGCGATATCCTCCACCTCCCGGTCGTAGGTCTCGTGCCAGCGGTAGAGCATGCTCACGTCCCCCAGCCAGGAGAGGATGTTCTCCCGGCTGCGTCCGGCGGAGATGGTGTCCATGTATCTTGGGGCGTCCAGCGGGACCAGGTTGGCAAGGGCCACCCTGGCGCCCTTTGCGCGGGCCGCCTCTATGCAGCGGCGGTATATGTCCGAAAAGCTCTCGATGGAGAGGTTGGGGCTGTGGACCGCCTTCGGCTGCTCGGAAACCTTCTGCCAGTCAAAGTCGCAGTCGTTGCCGCCGAAGGAGAAGACCACCAGCGTGTCGTCCTCCTCCGGGAACTCCCGGCGGCTTATGGCCTTGAGGCCCCGCTCCACCGTGGCGCCCATCTTGGAGAGGTTGTCCACCACAAAACCGCTGTTCCTCAGCTTCTCGTAGGCGAGGGCGAGGGACACCCTGTAGCGGTCCGCCTCCTTGACCACGCCCTTCATTATGGAATCTCCTATTATAACCAGCCTTTTCATTGGAAGCCCTCTTGGTGTATAATGTTCTATGTGATGTATGTTACTGCTGCCGGGCCGGATTTAACACCCACCGGCGGGAGAATCCCGGTAGAGAGAGCGGGCAGGCTCTGGTAGAGTCGCCGTTCGGAAGCTCTACCGGCGGTAGAGTCCCCGGAATGAGGCGTTTTTATGGATGATTTGAGACAGATTATTGCCGCCAACATTGTGGCTCTGCGGGGAGCGTCCCGCATGACCCAGGCGGAGCTCGCGGAAAAACTCAACTACTCGGACAAGGCCATCTCCAAGTGGGAGAGGGCGGAGTCCGCCCCGGACGTGAGGGTGCTGCAGCAGGTGGCGGACCTTTTCGGGGTGAGCGTGGACTACCTGCTCACCAACCACTCCCGCCAGCAGCCCCCCGCCCCGGCCAAAGCAAAGCGGCTGGACCCAAAGGTGGCCAAAAACATAATGCTGCTGTCGGTGGTGTCGGTCTGGTTCCTCGCCATGGTGGCGTTTACGGTGCTCTGGGCGCTGGGCCAGACGGTATGGGTGGTGTTTGTCTGGGCGGTGCCGGTGTCGCTGGTGGTGCTGCTGGTGCTCAACTCGGTCTGGAACCGGGGAGCCGGCAACTTCATAATCATAACCGGGCTCGTGTGGAGCATCCTGCTGCTGCTCTATCTTATGCTGCTGGAACACAACGTGTGGCCCATACTGCTCTTTGGCATACCGGCACAGGTGATTGTGTGCCTGTCCTTCAGGTTTATAAAGCTCACCGACCCCGAGGAGGGCGGCGAGGGACCCGGCGCCTAAAGGCGGCGTTGGCGGCGCCCTCACCGCCCACGGGGTGTTGAGGGCGGACCGCGGATGTTTTCTGCGGCCCGCCTCTTTTCTACCGGCCAGGTCAATCAATTTCCTATTTCAAGGAGGTTTTATATGAAGATCCAGCCCAGGGACAAGCGGGAGCTGATGGCGGCCGCGCTTGGACGAATCGACTGCGACCTTGCCATCCGCAACGTCCGGTATGTCAACCTGTTCACCGGGGAGATCTATCCGGCAACCGTCTACATACACGGCGGCTTTGTGGCCCACGTGGAGCCCTGCGCCCCGGAGACTCTGCCCGAGCGGTCAAAAGAGGTGGTGGACGGCGGCGGCCGGTACCTGGTGCCGGGGCTCATAGACGCCCACGTGCACATTGAGAGCAGCCTCATGACCCCGAGGGCCTTTGCGGCGGCGGTGATCCCCCACGGGGTGAGCTGCGTAATAACCGACCCCCACGAGATAGGTAACGTGTTGGGGGAGCGGGCGGTGCGGTACATGCACGACGCGGGGCAGGGGCTGCCCATGCACCAGTTTATTAACATCCCCTCCTGCGTGCCCTCGGTGCCGGGCCTCGAGGAGGCGGGGGCCTGCTTTGACGCGGACACCATCCGGCGGCTTGCCAAGCTGCCGGGGGTGGTGGGCCTCGCGGAGGTTATGGACTTTGTCGGCGTGGTGAACGGCGAGGACAGGATGATGGAGATAATAGAGGCCGCCGAGGAGAACGGCCTCTACCTGCAGGGACACCTGCCCGCCGGTTTCGGACGGATGGTGAGCGCCTACCGCATTGGCGGCCCCATCTCCTGCCACGAGACCGGCCGCCCCGGCGAGGCGCTGGACAAGCTGCGGGCGGGGATGTATGTGGACGCCCGGGAATCCTCCATGTGCTACAACCTGCCCGCCATCTGGGACAGCGTCAAGGACCTGCCCTGGCGGGGGCGGCTCTCCATGTGCACCGACGACCGGGAGGCGGACGACATACTGGAAAACGGCCAGATGGACCTTGTGCTGCGCAACATAATCTCCCTCGGCATGGACCCGGTGGAGGCGATACGCTCCGCCACCCTCATCCCCGCCCAGGAGGCAGGGCTGGAAAACCTTGGGGCGGTTGCCCCGGGCTACCAGGCCAACCTGCTGCTGGTGGACGACCTCAGGGACTTTTCCATACACTCGGTGTGGTTTGACGGCCGGGAGGTGGCCCGGGAGGGCCGGCTGCTGGCGGAGATACCGGAGATGTCCTTTGACATCGAGAGGATAAACACCGTGAACGTGCCGCAGCTGGGCCTCGAGGACTTTCTGCTGCGGGCGCCAAAGGGCAGCGGAGACCGGGTGCGGGTCAACGTGCTGACCTACTCCGGCCAAACCTCCCTCACCCGCATTGTAACCGAGGAGCTGCCGGTCAAAGACGGGGTGGTGGACATAAGCGGCGACCCGGAGCTCTGCTACGCCATGGTGGTGAACCGCTACGGCAGCGGGCGGCGGACCTTTGGCCTGGTGCGGGGCTTTGGCCTCACCCACGGGGCCGACGGCAGCACCGTGAGCCACGACTGCCACAACCTAACCCTTGTGTTCCGCGACCCGGCCAGCGCCCTCGCGGTCTACCGCCAGCTCAAGGCGGTGGGCGGGGGCATCTGCGCGGCGGAGAAGGGGGAGGTCACCTGCACCCTGGCCCTGCCGGTGGGAGGGTTGATGAGCTCCGCCCCCGCCCGGGAGACCGCCCGCGCCGCCACCGCCATGAAGCAGGCTCTGCGGGAGCTGGGTCTCGACATGGTGAACCCGCTGCTGCGCATAGCCACCCTGGCGCTGCCGGTGGTGCCGGAGGCAAAGTTCAGCGACCTCGGCCTTGTGGAGGTTTTGAGCAAAAAGCTGCTGCCCATATTCCCCGAGGAATAGGCGGACACAGCCCCCGACGGGCATCGGCCGCGCAGAATACCGCTCCGGCAGAAGCAAAGAGCCGGGACAGGGCAAAAGCCCTGTCCCGGCTAGTTTTATAGGGCAGAAACCGCCCGGCAGCTCCGGCCAAAATCCACCGTTTGCGCAGAGCATCCCCATGCCACACCTCAGGAAAACCCCGCCGCCGCGCCGGCGGTATCAGCCGGAGGCGCAAGCCCGCCTATAGCTGCAGTTCCCCGCTTCTCAAGCTCTGCAACCAGTTCCGGCCCTGCCCGCCGCTCCCCTACCGGTAGGCTCTGGCGGTCTGCTGGTAGGTCCTGGTTATCTCGCCGAGTATGTCGAGATTGGTAAAGTCCCTGTTGTAGACCAGCCTCGTCTCCCGGGCCATGGTGAGGTTCTCTATGGGCAGCGCCGCAAGTTTGCCCTTGCGCAGCTCGTCAAGGCAGGCGCTGCGCGGCAGTATGGACACCCCCATGTCCTTGCGGATGAGGTCCTTGATGGTGGCGATGTTGTCCACCTCCAGCACTATGTTAAAGCTGTCTATGGACTCGTTTATGCTGCTGAGGGTGGACTCGAACAGCGCCCTCGTGGCGGAGGAGGGCAGGCGCAGGATCATCCTCTCACTCTTTAGCATCTCCAGCGTGACCATCCCCTTTGAGGCCAGAGGGCTGCCGGGGGAGGTCACGCAGACCAGATGGTCGGTGTCCAGCATGAGGGAGCAGAAGTCCCTGTCGCTCTGGGGGCCCTCCACAATGGCCACGTCTATCTCGTATTCTCCCAGCATTTCATAAAGTTTTTTTATTGTATCTGTAATAATAGTTATGGTAAGGTTATTGTTCTGGCTGCTGCAGCGGGCGAGGGCCTCTGTGGTGACGTTGCTCTCGGAGGTGTGGGTTATGCCCACCCGGAGCCTGGTGGTCCCCCTCTCGAAATTCTCAATTTCGGTGCGCATCTTGCCGTAGAGCGCCTTGAAGCGCTTGGCGTACTTCACCGTGATCTCTCCCTGAGGGGTGAGCTTCAGCCCGCCGCTGCCCCTGAGAAACAGCGGCGCGCCCAGCTCCTCCTCCAGCCGCTGTATCTGGTGGCTAACCGCCGGCTGGGTGAGGGACAGCTGCCTTGCCGCCCTTGTAAAATTCCGGCACTCCGCCGCGGCGAGAAGGGTGTCCATATTGGAATCCAGCATCCTAATTACCCTCTTTTATGGATGGCAAAATAATTATAATTTGCATTTATTCTGCTCCAGTATATCATATATGAAATAAAGATGAAACCCACGGGGGGGGAGTGGTGCTGGTGTTTAAAGGGTTTGTGGCGGCGCTGGGGCTCTCCCCCGCCGCCGGGGCGATAATCTCTCTGGCGCTTATGCTTATATTCGGCTTTCTCGCCACCCGGCTCACCCGGCTGCTAAAGCTGCCGGACGTCACGGCCTATATTGTCGCCGGCATACTGCTGGGGCCCTACTGCCTGGGGCTTGTGCCGGAGAGGGTGATTGAGGGCACCGATTTTCTGCCGGACATTGCCCTCGCCTTTATCGCCTTCGGCACCGGGGAGTTCTTCGACCTCGCGCGCCTGCGCCGCAGCGCCGGGCGGGTGGCCGTGATAACGGTGATGGAGGCGCTCGCCGCCTCGGCGGCGGTGTTTGCGGCCGCCAGGTGGATTCTAGGGCTGGAGCTGCCCTTCTCTCTGGTGCTGGCGGCCCTCGCCTCCGCGACCGCCCCCGCCTCCTCCCTCATGACCATACGCCAGACCGGGGCGAGAGGGGAGTTTGTGGACACGCTGCTGCAGGTGGTGGTGCTGGACGACGCGGTCTGTCTCATAGAGTACAGCGCCGCCATCGCCCTCGCATCGGCGGTGGGATCTGGGGAGGGCTTCCGGATCTCCGGGGTGCTGCTGCCGGCGGCGGTGAACGGCGCAGTGGCGCTGCTGGGCTGCCTGTTCGGGCTGCTGATGAAGTTCTTCATGTCGAAAAAATACACCACCGACAACCGCCTGATAATCTCGGTGGCGCTGCTGCTGAGCTTCTGCGGGGTGTGCACGGCGCTGGGCGGCTGGTCCGCCGGTATAAACCCGGCTTCCATACTGCTGCGGGTGCTGCTGTCGGTGGGGATGGCGGCGGCGGTGGGCTGCGAGCGCTCCAGCAAGCGGCACTCGGCG
>CALXAK010000015.1 GCA_944386255.1 uncultured Clostridia bacterium | reverse complement strand
AGACAATTATCTTTCTCGTCATAATCAATTTTCGCTTGAATAATAGCGGCTTTGACCGGTACCTGCTCGGCTCCCTCTCCCGGCAGGACCTGCTCTACTCCGGCTACAGCGCCGGGATATGCGTGCTGGCAAAGGACATGGGGCCGCTGGAGCTCTGCGACCAGCCCGAGAGCGATCCCTACGGCCTCGGCAGGATTGTCTGGGAGGGTCTTGGGCTGCTGGACTTTGTGCCGGTGCCCCACTACGACACCCCGGAGCACCCCGAGTCCCACCTGATGCCGGCGGTGGTGGAGCGGCTGCAACGGGAGGGCATCCCCTACCGGACCCTCCGGGACGGAGAGGTGATAATCGGCGAGATGCAGGGCGGCCTGTTCTGCGAGACAGAGAGGCTCTGACCCCCCCTGTTCCGATTGACAAGCAGAGGGCGGTTTGCTATTATAGATAGGCTAACCGCCAGCTGCGGCGTGAGCCAATAGCTCAGTCGGCAGAGCACCTGCCTTTTAAGCAGGCTGTCCGGGGTTCGAATCCCCGTTGGCTCACCAAAAATCCCGGACGCGACAGCGTCCGGGATTTTTCCCTTTTCCCTCTTCCTGAACCGCTCCCTCTCCATTCGGGATTTTTGGAAGTGAATAGGTAATAGTGAAGAAGGGTGTGCCTCTGTGGGGCGGGGATTTGATATTTAGAGAGATGACAGTTCCGATCCTCTTAGGGATGAATCCAGAAAATTCATACTGCCACGATGCTCCCCGCAGCTGCAAGGAAATCCTGCGGCCGCGCTTTTTTTATGCTCCAAAAAGCCGGGCGCGGCGCTGCCCCGGCCTTCCGCACCCCCTGGGCCGGGGCCCGCTCCCACAGCTCAAAAAAACCTGCCGCAACCCCCGGTTGACATGCGGTTGGTGGACTGCAACCGGGATTTTGGGTAGAATACACTCAGAACAAGAACGAAACGGAGGCGGCGGACATGTCACTTGGGGACAACATCAGGAACCGGCGGGAGCAGCTAAAGCTCTCCCAGGAGTTTTTGGCGCAGCAGCTCGGGGTGAGCAGGCAGGCGGTTTCCAAGTGGGAGACCGGCCAGTCGGAGCCCACCGCCAGCAACCTTGTAAAGCTGGCGCAGGTGCTGGAGACCACCCTTTCCGAGCTGGTTGACCCGGACTCCGGGGTCGGGCGGCAGGAGGGCGACAGGGCGAAAAAGGCCCCCAACCCCATTCTCAGGGCCAACCTGATAAAAATGGCAATCGTCGCCCAGGCGGCGTTTTTGTACAACTGCACCTGCGTTATCTACCAGCTCCAAAACCGGGGTTTTTCGAACAAGGAGCTCTACCGCGGGGTGCTGGTCTTCTCCCTTGCCATGCTGCTGCTGAGCTCCATCTGGATGGCGGCGAACCATCTCTATGAGCAGGACATGCAAAGGCGGCGGCGGAACACGAGAATTGAGCTGGGCTACTGCTTCGTCCAGCTGATTGCGGGGCTGCTGACCATCCGCTTCGGCATGGGACTTGTGGGGGCGCTCATCATAATCGCCATAAGCTGCGTTTATGTGCTCTATATAAACCCGAAATTTATGGCCCGCAAGCTGACGCGGTAAACCCTCGGCCGCGGCGGCAGCCGGTATGCTGCTCCGACGGTGTGCAAAAGGCCCGGACGCACTGACGTCCGGGCCTTTTGCCGCCGCCCTCCGCCCGCTCTATGGGCGGGGGAACCGGTTCTTCTGCAGCCGGTCCCAGAAAAGATACCGCGCCTTAAAGCGGATGATAACCGGCTTCCACTCCCCGCAGCCCTCGCAGAGGTCCGCTTCCCGCGAGAAGATGAAGCAGCTGGGGCTGTATTGGGAGCCCATGAGTTTATTCCAGCAGTTGAGGCAGAACTCTGCCATTGCCATCACCTCCGCTCCATGATAACAAGTATGCATTGCAATTGCAATGCATACTTTGGGCGAGGGGTGATATAAACTAGTTGCAATACAGTTGCATTGCAAGGAAAGTTCTATGGGCAGATTCAAGATTCCATCCACGCCGCCAACCGTCAACAAGACCATCCGCTTCCCAAGCGACGTGGTTCGGGAGGTGGAGAGGGAGATACAGGGCAGGAGCTGCACCTTCTCCGCCTTTGTAATAGCTGCGGTGCGCGCCGCCCTGGAGGAAATCCAGCAGGAGGACCCGCCGCAGCACCCCCGGCAGTAGCAGCGGGCTGTCCGGCGGCTCCGGGCGCAGTTTGGCGCCCGGAGCCTTCGTCTGTTCAGACCTTTGGCGGAGCTGTCCGCCCACATGGAGAGAAAAAAGCCCCCGGGCAATCCCGGGGGCTTTGGCATTTGTTTTGGTCACTCTCAGAAGAGAGCCACCACCGCGCCGTCGTAGGTGTCGTTAATGAAGGTTTTGACCTGCTCGGAGCAGAGGGCCTCGGCGAGGGCCTTTATCTTGTCCGAGTCCTGGTTGCCGTCCTTCACCACCAGGGCGTTGGCGTAGATCTGCACCGCCTCGGAGCCGGCGGACTCCACCGCCAGGGCGTCGCTCACCCTGAGGCCGCCGTCGATGGCATAGTTGCCGTTGATGACAGCAATGGCGCAGTCGGGCAGGGAGCGCACCAGCTGGGCCGCCTCGATCTCCTGGATGTCGAGGCTCAGGGGGTTCTCAACTATATCCAGCTTGGTGGCGGCAAGGCCAACTCCCTCCTTGAGGGTTATGAGACCCTGGGCCTCCAGCAGCAGCAGGGCCCTCGCCTCGTTGGAGGTGTCGTTGGGCACCAGCACCACCGCGCCCTCCTCGAGGGCGGAGAGGTCGGAGCAGCTGCCGGCGTAGATGCCGAAGGGCTCATAGTGAACGCTGCAGACGCTCACAAGGTGGGTGCTGTT
>CALXAK010000014.1 GCA_944386255.1 uncultured Clostridia bacterium | reverse complement strand
GGCGCCGAGGATCACCCCGCCTATCAGCACCGCCCATATAAAGCCGGAGAGGTCGAGGCCGTTGCCGAGCTTTGCCCCCACCGACATGCTGGCGGAGAAGAAGGTGAAGCCCAGCATTATGAAGAACATGGGCAGGAAGCCCTTGCGCACCGACCCCGGCACGCTCTCCAGGGAGTAGTCCACGTCCACCTGGGCAGGTTTTGTGTTGGGTTGGGTCATTTTGTTGCCTCCTTGAACTCGTTTTTAGCTTTCGGTGCAAGGCGTGAAAAAGCGGCCTCCCCATGGGGAGGCCGCAGGCATACAGTGAAACGGTATAGACCTTTTTTCAGAGCAGTCCTTGGCGGCCTCACGGGACCTCCTTAAAGCACCGCTGGCAATTATATTATCAATCCGCCCGGTTTGTCAACAAAAACTTCACTCCTCCGCCATGCGGTAGCCAACGCCTATCTCGGTGTGGATGTAGCGGGGCTCGCTGGGGTCCGGCTCTATCTTGCGGCGGATGCTGGCCATGTGGACCCTCAAAATCTTGTTGTCGCTGCTGGCGGATGGGCCCCAGAGCTCCCGGAGGATGGTGCGGTAGGTGAGCACCATTCCCGCATGCCGGCCCAGCAGCGCCACGATCCTGCACTCGTTGGGGGTGAGGCCGGTGTCCCGCTCCCCGAGGTACACCCTGCGGCGGCGGTAGTCCACCGTGAGCTCCCCTACCCGGAGTTTGCCCTCCAGGGCGATGCCGTCGTCCTCGGCGGAGGTGTTGGTGTGCCGCAGGGCGGTGCGGATGCGGGCCATGAGTTCAATCTGACCAAATGGCTTTGAAAGGTAATCGTCCGCTCCCCTGTCCAGCGCCTCCGCCTTGTCCTGCTCGGTGGTCCTGGCCGAAATGACGATAATAGGGGTACGGGTCCAGCTGCGCACGCTCTCGATGATGGCGTTGCCGTCCATGTCCGGCAGGCCCAGGTCCAAAAGTATGAGGTCGGGGCAGTGGGAGGATGTCATCTGCAGGGCGTCCGCGCCGGTTGTGGCCTCTATCACGTCATAGCCCTGGTCCTTCAGCGACGCGCGAAGAAAGCGCAGTATCCCCTGGTCGTCCTCCACCAGGAGTATCTTGTACCTGAAGCTGCTCATTCCTGTTCCTCCTTTGGCAGCCAGAACTCGAACCTCGCCCCGCCGCCGGGGATGTTGGAGGCGGAGATGTCCCCGCCGTGGGCCCTTATTATTGAGCGGCAGGCGCTAAGGCCAATGCCCATGTGCCGGTGGCCGTCCGCAGAGGGGCTGCCGGAGCCGGTGCCGTCAAAGATGCGCGGCAGCAGCCGCTGGTCGATGCCGGCGCCGTTGTCGCTCACGCAGAACACCGCCCGGTCCCCCTGGTCGGCTATGCTCACCTCCACCGACGTGGTGACAAGGCCGTGCTCGGCGGCGTTGTAAAAGAGGTTGAGCAGCACCTGCTGCACCAGGATGCCATCCATTGGCACAAGGATTATCTCCTTTGGGGGTATGAGCTTTACCGCCACCGACGGGTAGACGCTGCGGAACTTCACCACCGCCGAGCCCACAATCTCCTCCAGGACCTCCGGCTCCTTTTTGAGCTTTACATCCCCGCCGCTGACCCTGGTCACCGAGAGGATGTTCTCGGTGGTGCGGATGAGCCAGGCTGCGTCCTTGTTTATCTGCTCCAGCAGTTCCTGCTGCTGCTCCGGCGGCAGCCTCTTCTGCACCAGCAGGGAGCTGGAGCCCATTATGGCGGTGAGGGGGGTGCGTATATCGTGGGAGAGGGAGCGCAGCAGGTCCGCCCGCATGCGCTCCATCTCGGCGGCGGCCCGCAGCTGCTCCTGGCTTTTTATGCGGGTGGTGAGGGCGCTTATGAGCACCGACACCAGCAGCATCACCGAAAAGGTGAGCGGGTAGCCTGCCACCGACATGTCGAACTTCATGTATGGGTAGGAGAAGAGGTAGTTTACAAAGAACACCGACAACACCGAAGCCGCAATGCCGTAGAGGTAGCCGGTGGTGAACCTCGCCACCAGCGCCACCGCCAGCATGAAGATGGGCGCGGGGAACTGGTGGTTGTAGGTGAAGACGCTCGCTATAGAGCCGGAGATCACCACCGCCAGGGTCATCATGGCCGCGAGTATCATAAGGTCGTGGATTCGGCGCCGGGCGGCGGGAGAAGACATGGGGGAAACCCTCCGTTTTTATAGTTACAGGTCAAATTATATCAGTTCTGCATAACATTTGCGGAGAAATTTGCCTGCGGGGCCATCCTTGGCGAAAAATTAGCGGCCTATGGAAGTATAATTCCAAAGGGCTCTGAAAGGCCCTCACAATAACTGTTTAACAAGGAGTTTTTATAGCCACCATGCACAGCGAAAGATACCTCACCGCCCGCAAGGAGTTCATCAACTGCCTGGTATTCACCGTATTCACCTTCGGCGTTTCCGCCGTCATCGCCTTCAAGGAGTGGTACCCGGTGATGCAGGAGGAGAAGCAGCAGGAGCAGAAGCATGGACAGCTCAGCGCCTCCAGGGCCTGAGCTCACCACTCTCCAAACAGCCGGCGCGGAGCCCGTTTATTGGGCTCCGCGCTGGCTGTTTCTGTCCCCGCGCTCAGAGTGTCTTTACAAAGGCGCCGTCCTTCTGCTCAAAGCCCATGCTGCGCAGGTAGTCCTCGTGCCTGCCGGGCTGCATGGCGTAGCGCAGCTCCCGCACCCCGCCGGAGGCCAGCTTTCCGTAGAGGTAGCGGCCCACCGAGCAGTCCCGGTAGGTAGGGGTGGAGTAGTCGAGGGCAATGTCCAGGGAGTCGCCGCTCTGCTTCGCGAGGAAAAGGCCGGCGGGGGCGCCGTCGCAGCAGACTATGCAGGCCCTGTCCGCCGGAGCGGCTCCCGGCTCAAAACCGGGGAAGCACTCGGAGATGTCCTTGCCGTAGCGCTGCAGCATATACTTTACAAACGGGTCCTGGGGGACGAGCTCCACAAGGTCAAAGTTGCGCTCGGGGTTGCGGAGCTTTGCAAGGTAATAGATGTTGATGCCGCAGAGTATTATGTTCATTATTGCGGTGGGATAGGACTGGATTATGAGGGCATAGACCGAGAATATGGCGCCGCCGACGGTGTTGATTATCCTAAGCTTCAGCACCGAGGACATGAGCATGGACACCACAACCAGTATGGAGCCTATGTACCCTACCAACTCTATTAACAACTGCTTCTCCTCCTCATGACGGCTGCGGGCCGTCCTTTTTTAACTATTTTAACCGATTGCCTGCGGTCTTTCAATACCGGGCGGGAAGTTTTTGTTGACAAATCAACTCGCAGGGGTTATAGTTGCCATTGTTGAGTTTTCAACCGGCAAGGAGGGCGTCTTGATGACCGGCCGTTTTCAGCGGTTTTCCTACGCCATGGCGGAGATATACCGCTGCTGGCACAAGATAGCGGCGGCGGAGATGCAGGCGTTTGGCCTAAAGGGCCCCCACTGCGTCTACCTCACCGCCATGGGCAGCTTTCCCAACGGGGTGACCCCGGGGGAGCTCTGCGAGCTGCTGGGCAGGGACAAGGCGGACGTCTCCCGGACTCTGGCGGCGCTGGAGAGCAGGGGCCTTGTGGAGCGCCAGCCCGGCGTCAGCGCGCGGCGGGTGGCCTACCGGCTGACCGGCGAGGGCGCGAGGGCGGCAACGGCCGTGCAGCGCCGGGCAGACCTCGCGGTTGAGCTGGCCGGGCGGGACCTCGGCGACGGGGACCGGCAGGTGTTCTACCGGTCGCTGGAGGCAATATGCAAAAACCTGAGGGAACTCAGCAGGACCGGTCTGCCCAGAGACGACAGAGAACAGAAGGAGTAAATATGGCTGTCAGGATAATAATCGATTCCACCGCCGACACAAGGCCCGGCATACGGGACAGGTTCCTGGTGGTGCCCATGACCCTCTACTTCGGGGATGAGGAGTTTATAGACGGGGTGACCATCGACCACCGCAGGTTCTACGAAAAGCTGATTGAGAGCGACCTCCTCCCCCACACCAGCCAGGCCACCCCTGAGGCGTTTGCAAAGGCTTACCGGCAGGTTGCGGAGCAGGGGGACACGGCGGTGGTGCTCACCATTTCCTCCAAGCTCTCCGGCACCTACCAGAGCGCGGTTATAGCCGCGGAGGATTTTGAGGGCCGGATATTCGTGGTGGACAGCCTCAACGTGGCCATCGGCTCCGGGATACTGGCCGAGCGCGCGCTGCAGCTGGCGGACTCGGGCGTTGAGGCCCGGGAGCTGGCGGCGCAGCTGGAGCAGCTGCGGGAGCGGGTGCGGCTGGTGGCGCTGCTGGACACCCTCGAGTACCTCAAAAAGGGCGGCAGGATATCCAAGACCGCCGCGTTTGCGGGCGGGGTGCTCTCCATAAAGCCGGTCATCGCCATACGGGACGGCGAGGTTGCGGTGGTGGGCAAGGCCCGGGGCTCAAAGCAGGGCAACAACCAGCTGGAGCGGGAGATGCAGGCCGCCGGAGGCATAGACTTCTCCATGCCGCTGCTGCTGGGCTACAGCGGCCTTGGCGACCAGCTGCTGCAGAAATATATAGAGGACAGCAGGCACATCTGGGAGGGCCGCGCGGAGTCGCTGCCGGTCACCCCCATATGCAGCGTCATAGGCACCCACGCGGGGCCCGGCGCCGTGGCGGTGGCGTTCTTTAAACCCTGATCTTCCTGAATATTCTTTTACTGCCGGAGCGCGGCGAAAGGTCGCGTCTCCGGCGCTTTTTTGCACCGCTTTTGCCCCCGCCCCGGTCCCCTCTCGGTTGACAAAACATGCCGCCTTTGATAATGTATTAACAGAAGTTAATACCCTTTGGCGGTGTTTTTTGGTAGGATTTCCCCGCTTTTTTGCCCTAGGTTTCCTGCGGCCGCGGCGGCCCCCTTTTGGGAGGCTCTCCGGCAAGCTGCCCTCTTTTGGGGCGGCAAAATTTCTACCCTTCATTCTCTGCAGGAGGTACAAAAGTGGGGGCCAGAACGGTGGATCTCACCTCGGGGAATTCTCTCAAATCGCTGCTCGTGTTTTCCCTCCCGATTCTGTGGGGGGAGCTTTTTACCCAGCTCTACTCCATTGCGGACGGACTAATACTCAGCCGGTTTGTGAGCGCCCTCGCCCTCGGGGCGGTGGGCGGCACCACCAACCTCATCTCCATCTCCACCTCGGTTGGCTCCGGCCTCGCGGTGGGGTGTTCTATAATTGTGGGCAGGTACAAGGGCGCCGGGGACGCCTCCCGGGTAAAGACGGCGGTCTCCTCCTGCCTCATACTCTGCGCACTGGTGGGCCTTGGCATGACCCTGGCGCTGGAGCTGGCGGCGCAGCTGGAGCAGCTGCGGGAGCGGGTGCGGCTGGTGGCGCTGCTGGACACCCTCGAGTACCTCAAAAAGGGCGG
>CALXAK010000013.1 GCA_944386255.1 uncultured Clostridia bacterium | reverse complement strand
GCCAGCCCTTCTCCCGCTGCCTCGCCTGCATGAAGGGAGCTATCTCGTCCACCACAAACCTCACCCACCGCTCGTGCTGCAGTATGCGGCTGCGGGGGTCCCCGGCGGTGTCGGACCAGGTCTCCCGGTCGATGGTGTCTATGGCGTAGACCGACACCCGCCCCGAGTCGATGTAGGGCCCGAAGCTGCCGGTCAGCCCAAAGTTCTCAAAGTCGAAGAACCGCCCGTTCTGGCAGGGGATGAACAGCACCGGCTGCCCCCCGTGGCCGTAGACCTTGAGCTCCATCTCCCGGCCGAGGGCCGGGCTGTACTCTTTGTAGTACTCTGTGTGCATATTACTCTCCGTACATAAGCGTCCCCACAAACCAGGGGACCTGGGCCTCCCAGCTGGCCTCGTTGTGCTGGCCGCCGGGGATGAGCCGGAAGGTGAGCAGCGCGCCCTGGTCCAGGAGTATGCGGGCCACCTGGCCGAGCCGCCGGCGCATGGCCCCCCGGCGGTAGGACAGCTCCTTTTCGCCGCAGTCCATGTATATCCTGGTGCCGGGGGCGAGAGGACAGCTGCGCAGCAGCGCGTCCAGCTCCCGGGGCGCCACCCAGATGGAGGGGGAGAGGGCCGCCGCGCCGGAAAAGACCTCATTAAAGCGGGTCACGGCGTAGAGGCTCATCAGCCCTCCCATGGAGGAGCCGCCTATAAAGGTGTGCTCCCGGTCTGGCAGGGTGGGGAACTCCCGGTCCACCAGGGGCTTAAACTGCTCTATATACCACCGCATGGTCTCCTGGCCCCTGCCCTTTATGGGGGTGCCGCGGCGGAAGTTGAAGTCGAAGGGGCTGTACTCCGAGAGCCGCTCCCCCTGCTCGCCAGGGTCGCAGTCCACCGCCGCCACAATCAGCGGCAGCTCCTCCCGCTCGAGGAATTCCCCCAGCCTCCAGGAGCGACCGTAGGTCGCGTCCTGGTCGGAGAAGAGGTTGTGGCCGTCGAACATGTAGAGCACCGGGAAGCGGGCCTCCGGGTCCTCCCGGCACTGCTCCGGCAGCCAAACAAACGCCCGCCGGGGGGTGTCCCCCGAGAGCTCGGGTATGGTAATGTCCCATTTTATAAGCATAAAGGCCCCGCTTTTTAGTGATTTAACCTTATAAAAAGTCTATCACGGCCGGGCCCAAAATGCAACGCCGCAGCCCAAAAGGCGGCGGTTTTCCGGCCGCGGGCGGCAAAAACCCCCTCCCAAAAGGGGGAGGGGGTTATGCTCTTTAGTCCAGCTGGTAGAGCTGGGAGTACTTCTCCTGCAGGTAGTCCAGGTAGTAGTCGGGGTTGAGGCTCTCGCCGGTTATGGCCCGTATCCACTGGTCGGGGGTGCTGGTGGAAGCGATGCTGAACACCTTCTCCCGCAGCCAGGAGGCTATGGGGGCTAGCTCCCCCTTTGCCACAAGGCCGAACACGTCCAGCTCCCGCTGCATGGCGGCGAGGATCTGCGCGCTGTAGGCGTTGCCAAGAGCGTAGGAGGGGAAGTAGCCGAACATGCCGGTCCAGTGCACGTCCTGCAGGCAGCCCACGCCGTCGTCCGGCACCTCCAGCCCCAGGTAGTCCCGGTACCTCTTCGCCCAGGCGGCAGGGATGTCGTCGGGGGAGATGTCGCCGTTTATAAACGCCTTCTCCAGCTCGTAGCGCACCATTATGTGCAGGGAGTAGGTGAGCTCGTCCGCCTCAATGCGTATCAGCCCCGGCTGCACCAGGTTCACCGCCCGGTAGAGCTCCTCCTCGCTCACGTCCTTAAAGGTGTCGCCGGTGAGCTCCAGCAGCTTCGGGTAGATAAAGTGTATGAACGCCCGGCTGCGGCCGATTATGTTCTCGTAGAACCGGGAGATGGTCTCGTGCATGGCGTTGGACATGTTGTCCGAGCAGTGCTCCCGCACCACCTCCTCCGGCTCGTTCTGCATGAAGAGGGCGTGGCCCCCCTCGTGCAGGGTGGTGAAGATGTTGGAGATAAAGCTCTCGGGGTAGTAGTGGGTGGTCACCCGCACGTCCCCGGGGCCGAAGTTGGTGGTAAAGGGGTGCTCGGTGGTCATGAGCACCAGCGCCGAGGACCTGAGCCCCTCCTGCTGCAGCAGCCAGCGGGAGCACTCCTCCTGCGCCGGCACCGGCACCTCCCGGGATAGGAAGTCGGTGCGGATGTTGGCGGGCCTTTGGCGTATCAGCTCCAGCAGAGGCACAATCCTTCCCCGCAGCGCCGAGAAGAAGCTGTCCAGCTGGCGGCAGCTGCTGTCCTTCTCGTAGTCGTCAAGGCAGGCGTCGTAGTAGCTGGCGTAGCGCCGGTCCCGAAGGTCGATGGAGCGGCGGGTGAGCTGGATTAGCTCCGCCATGGTGTCCCGGTAGAGGGAAAAGTCCCCCTGCTTCTTGGCCGCAAGCCAGCGGCCGTAGGCCTTTTTGAAGGCGGAGTCCATCTCAAAGGCGAACTCCGGGGTGAAGTTGCGGGTGCGGCTGTAGTCGTCAAAGAGGTGCTCCACCGCCTGCCGCTGCACCGGGGTGAGCCCGGCGTGGTTCTCGTGCAGCTGCTCCAGCAGGGAGGTGTACTCCTCCGCGTGGGTGAGCTTGTGCAGCTGCTTGCCCAGCACCGCCATGTCCTCCCCGGCCTTCTCCATGCCCTCCTCGGGGGCGCAGCACTCCATGTCAAAGTGCAGCTTGCCAATGCTGCGGCTGTAGGCCTCTATCTCCTCCAGCAGCGAATACAGCCGCTGGAGCTTCTGCTGATTTCCAATGTCCATGCTTTAAAAAAGGTCCTTTCTTCGCGCCCCGGGCTCAGCCCCAGTTGAGCAGAGGGTAGCCGCCGCTGTCGGTAAAGCTGCCGGTGGCTATGCGGATTATGTCCACAATGTAGCCTATGCCGAACAGCCCGCCGGTGAAGAGGTAGAGTATGCCGGTGCCTATCTTGCCCACATAAAACCTGTGCACACCGATGCCGCCCAGCAGCACCGCCAGCACCAGCGCCACCGTTCTGCTGCAGCCGCTGCAGAGCACTCCCGGCTCCACAGCGCCGTAACCGCCGTTATAGTTCACGGTTGCAACGCCGCAATGAGGGCAGATGATGGCCTGGTCGTCGATCTCCCTGCCGCACCTGTGACAGAACATAGCTACCTCCCGATGGGCCCGGCTGCCGGCCAGGCGCATTTTTTACCAGTATATCAGCAGTTGGGAGGGCAAATCAAGCCCCGGCGGCCCTGCGGCGGAACCTCGAGCTCACCAGCTTGCGCAGCTCGGCGGCGGGTATCACCGTGGCTGCGAGCCCCAGCGCCACCGCGAACTCCAGCAGGCTGATCTCGGTAAAGCCGAAGAGCGCCGAGATGAACGGTACCCCCACCGCCACTCCGGTGAGCAGCAGCGCCAGCAGCGACGCCCCTGCCAGGTACCGGTTGCGGGTGCCGAGGCGGAAGATGCTGTGGTTTATGCTGCGCATGGATATGGCGCAGAATATCTCCGCCATGCTCATGGTGAGGAAAGTCATGCTGGTGCCGTGGGGGGAGTTGGTGAGCGCAAACACCCCGAACTCCAGGTAGTGACCCAAAAAGAAGCTGACGCAGGAGATGAGGGCGATGTAGGTCCCCTGGAAGGCTATGGCCCCGGCGGCTCCCCCGGCGAAGATGCTCTCGTCCGCCGGGCGGGGCTGCCGGCGCATGAGGTCCCCCTCCGCCTGCTCCATGCCAAGGGCCAGGGCGGGGGCGGAGTCGGTTATCAGGTTTATCCAGAGCAGGTGGGCGGGGGAGAGGAAGGAGAGCCCCAGCATGGAGGAGACGAACACCGTTATCACCTCCGAGAGGTTGGAGGAGAGCAGGAACAGCATCGCCTTGCGCAGGTTGTCGTAGATGCGCCGGCCCTCCTTCACCGCCGCCACAATGGTGGCGAAGTTGTCGTCCGCCAGCACAATGTCTGCCACGTTCTTGGTGACGTCGGTACCGGTTATGCCCATGCCAATGCCTATGTCCGCCGCCTTTATTGAGGGGGCGTCGTTCACCCCGTCGCCGGTCATGGCGGTCACCATGCCCAGCGCCTTCCAGGCCTTTACAATGCGGGTCTTCTGCTCCGGCTGCACCCGGGCGTAGACCGAGATTTTAGGCACCGTCTCCAGCAGCTGCTGGTCGCTCATGCGCTCTATCTCGGCGCAGGTGATGGCCTGGTCCCGGCTCTCGATGATGCCGAGGTCCTTTGCAATGGCCACGGCGGTGTCGATGTGGTCGCCGGTTATCATCACCGGGCGTATCCCGGCGCTGCGGCACTGCTGGATTGCCGGGTATACCTCCTCCCGGCAGGGGTCTATCATGCCGGTGAGGCCGATGAACACCATATTCTGTTCCAGGGTTTCGGGCTCAAAGTCCCCCGGCAGCTCCGGCCAGCGGCGCATGGCCGCCGCGAGCACCCGCAGCGCCCGGTCGGCAAAGGCCTTGTTCTGCCTGGCGATCTCCTCCCGCAGCTCTTCTGTCATGGGCACCACGCCCCCGGCGGTGAGGCAGGAGCTGCAGCGAAGGGCCACCTCCTCCGGGGCGCCCTTTGTGTACTGAACCAAGCCCTCCTCCTCCCGGCAGACCACGCTCATCATCTTGCGGCCGGAGTCGAAGGGGGCCTCCCCGGCCCTCGGGCGGGCGGCCTTGAGCTCCCGGTCGTCCACGCCCTCTGCAAGGGCGAAGTTCACCAGCGCCGCCTCGGTGGGCTCGCCGGTGGCGACGCTCTCTCCGGGTTTCAGGTAGGCGTCGCTGCAAAGGTCCATGGCGGTGGCCAGCAGCCGTTTGTCCGGGCCGTAGGTGTCCACCACCGTCATCTGGTTTTTGGTAAGGGTCCCGGTCTTGTCCGAGCAGATCACCGAGGTGCAGCCCAGCGTCTCCACCGCGGTGAGCTTGCGCACCAGGGCGTTGCGCCGGCTCATGGAGGTCATGCCCATGGAGAGCAGTATGGTAACCACCGCTGCGAGGCCCTCGGGTATGGCCGCCACCGCCAGCGCCACCGCCACCATGAAGGTGTCCAGTATCACCGCCCCCGAGATGCTCCCGGCCCGGATCACCCCGAAGAGGAACATGAATACGCAGATTCCCACCACGATTTTGGTCAGCACCGACGAGAGCTCTGCCATGCGCTTCTGCAGCGGGGTCTGCTCCTCCTCGGCGGCGCCGAGGGCCCCGGCGATGCGGCCCATCTCGGTGTCCATGCCGGTGGCAGTCACCACCGCGGTGCCCCGTCCGTAGGCGATGGTGGAGCCCTGGTAGACCATGTTCTTCCGGTCCCCCAGCGGCACGCTGCTGCTGCCCTCGAGACCCAGGGCCTCGGTGAGCTTCTGCACCGGTACCGACTCGCCGGTGAGGGCGGACTCCTCCGCCTTGAGCGAGGCGCTCTCCAGCAGCCGGGCGTCGGCGGGCACCGCGTCGCCGGCCTCGAGGGTGATCACGTCCCCCACCACCAGCTCCTCGCTGCGCACCACCTGCACCCGGCCGTCCCGCAGCACCCGGCTGGTGGCCGCAGTCATCTCCCGCAGCGCCTCTATGGCCTGCTCAGCCTTGCTCTCCTGCAGCACCCCGAGAAGCGAGTTCATCAGCACCACAAAGAGTATGACGAACACGTCGGTGAAGCTGTCGCCCTCCACCAGCGCCACCACCAGGGATATCACCGCTGCGGCCAGCAGAATAAGCACCATGGGGTCCATGAAGCTTGCGGCAAAGCGCTGCAAAAAGCTCTTTTTGGGCGGCTCCTCCAGCTTGTTGGGGCCGTCTTTCTCCAGCCTCTGGGCCGCCTCGCCTGCGGACAGGCCCTCCGGCCTCGAGCCCAGCTGCTCCAGCACCTGCTGCTGCGAGAGAAGATAAAACTCGGTGTTCTGCAATTCACTCCACCTCCAGAGCCCCTAAAACGGGCTATGTAAAAATAAAAAGGCCCGTGCGCGCCAAAAGACTCGCACAGGTCTGGCCCTTCACCCCAGGCCAGACCTGTGCGGTCATGCTGTTGACCTGGGACGAAAAGTTCGCGGGTTACTCCCCAGTGTGTTGCAAATATTATACCATCTTCCCGGCAGAATGCAACTCCCCCGCAGCCTCAGGCCCGGCGGCTCTCAAAGATGGCCGGTATGCAGATTATCCCCGCGAGCCCCACCAGCGCGTAGACGATGCGGCTCACCACCGCGGTCTGCCCGCCGAAGATAAACGCCACCAGGTCGAAGCTGAACAGCCCCACAAGCCCCCAGTTGAGGCAGCCTATCACCGCCAGTGCCAGGGCTATGCGCCGAATTGCCAACTCTATTCCTCCCCGTTTCGGTTTTATGGGGTTAGTGTGCTGCGTTCCGACCGCAATATTCCGCCGGCAGTTAATATACTTGCCGTATATTGTATGCGCCAATATACCCTTTGTCTACAAAATCCCCCCGTCGACGGTTTACGGTTTGTATAATCAGACCGCAATTATACCTCTGGTGGAGCGGGGGGTTCCTCGCCCCGGCCCTTTTGGCGGCCCGCCGCCCCTTGCCCCCGGAGCTTTGGGGGCGTATTCTCTTTTGCGCTGGCGGATGTTATAATAAACATAACGCCGCAGCCGCGGCGAACAATAGGAAAAAAGCCTTTTGGAGGTCAAGATATGTACTGCACCAAAAATGTGGCCGACGGCCTTGTCTGGGTGGGGGGCGACGACCGCCGCCTCGCTATGTTCGAGGGTGTCTACTCGGTGCCGGCGGGGGTGTCCTACAACTCCTACCTGCTGCTGGACCAGAAGACCGCCCTCATGGACACGGTGGACAAGGCGGTGAGCCGGGTGTTCTTTGAGAACCTGGAGCACGCCCTCGGGGGCCGGGAGCTGGACTACCTGGTCATCCAGCACATGGAGCCGGACCACTCCGCCTCCATTGAGGGGGTGCTGGCCCGCCACCCCGGGGTGACGGTGGTCTGCAACGCCATGATAAAGACCATGCTGGAGCAGTTCTTCTCCCTCAAGCCGGAGAAGCTGCTGGTGGTGAAGGAGGGGGACAGCCTGAGCCTCGGCCGCCGCACCCTCAACTTTGTGATGGCCCCAATGGTCCACTGGCCGGAGGTCATGGTGAGCTTTGAGAGCGCCGACGGGGTGCTCTTCTCCGCCGACGCCTTCGGCTCCTTCGGGGCGCTGGGCGGGGCGATATACGCCGACCAGCTGGACTTCATGGACCGCTGGCTGGACGAGGCCCGGCGCTACTACTGCAACATAGTGGGCAAGTACGGCCCCCAGGTGCAGGCGCTGCTGGCCAAGGCCGCAAAGCTCCCCATAAAGATGCTCTGCCCCCTGCACGGCCCGGTGCACCGGGGGGAGGACGTGGGCAGGTTCATAGAAAAGTACCTGCTCTGGAGCAGCTACACCCCCGAGAGCCGCGGGGTGCTGATCGCCTACGCCTCGGTCTACGGCAACACCGAGAACGCCGCCGCCATACTGGCCTCCCGCCTCTTTGACCGGGGTGTCCCGGCAAAGGTGTACGACGTGTCGGTGACCCCCGCCTCCGAGATACTCTCCGAGGCCTTCCGGCTGAGCCACCTGGTGTTCGCCTCCACCACCTACAACGCCGGGGTGTTCATCACCATGGAGGAGCTGCTGCGGGACCTCGCCGCCCACAACCTCCAGAACCGCACCATAGCCTTCATGGAGAACGGCTCCTGGGCCCCCGCCAGCGGCAAGCTCATGCGGGAGATAATGGCCCCGCTCAAGAACATGCGGGTGCTGGAGCAGACCCTCAGCATCAAGTCCGCCCTCAAGGAGGACCAGCTGCAGCAGATAGACGCCCTGGCCGACGCCATCGCCGCCGACTTCTCCGCCTCCTCTGCCGCCGCCGGGGCGCCCGCAGGGGAGCTGGACCCCAGCGCCCTCTTCTCCATCTCCTACGGCCTCTTCCTGCTCACCTCCAGGGTGGGGGAGCAGAGCGCCGGCTGCATCGTCAACACCGCCTGCCAGCTCACCTCCAGCCCGCTGCAGCTGTCGGTGGCGGTGAACAAGCAGAACCAGACCCACGACTTCATAATGAAGAGCGGCGTCTTCAACCTCTCGGTGCTCACCGAGAGCGCCCCATTCAGCTTTTTTGAGGCCTTTGGCTACCGCAGCGGCCGGGACGCGGACAAGTTCTCCGGCCGGGATATGCCCGCCTCCGCCAACGGCCTGCTCTACGAGCCGCAGGTTGCCAACGCCCTCATCAGCGCCCGGGTGGTAAAGACGGTGGACTGCGGCACCCACACCCTCTTTATAGCCGAGGTCACCGAGGCCCGCCGCCTCTCGGACGCCCCCTCCGCCACCTACAGCTACTACTTTGCCAACATAAAGCCCGCCGCCCCCAAAAAGAAGAAGGGCTACGTCTGTAAGATCTGCGGCTATGTCTACGAGGGGGACACCCTGCCCGAGGACTTTGTCTGCCCCATCTGCAAGCACGGGGCCGAGGCCTTCCAGCGCATGGAGTGACCCTTTCCAACCGTCAAGAAAAGAAAAGGAGGCATACAAATGAGCGCCATAACCGTCACCTACCTCGGCCACGCCGCCTTCGCCCTGGACTACCAGGGGGCGCGGGTGGTGGTGGACCCCTATGAGGACGGCAGCATCCCCGGCCTTTGCCCCATAAGGGAGCGGGCGGCCGCCGTCTACTCCAGCCACAGCCACGCAGACCACCTGGCCCCCGGCACGGTGGAGCTCACCGGGGAGCAGAACCCCTTCAGGGTGAGCGAGTTTTCCTGCTTCCACGACGACTGCCGGGGGGAGAAGCGCGGGCCCAACACCGTCCGGGTGTTTGAAGCCGGAGGCATCCGGGTGGCCCACCTGGGGGACCTTGGCCACCCCCTCACCCCGGAGCTCCGGGAGGGCCTCCGGGAGCTGGACGCGCTGCTGATACCGGTGGGGGGCTACTACACCATCGACGCCGCCACTGCTGCCGGGGTGGTGCAGGAGCTCCAGCCCAAAGCGGTCATCCCCATGCACTACCGCAGCGAGGCCGGGGGGTACGACGTCATCGCCCCCATCGAGGACTTTCTGGCCCTTCTGCCCTCCTGGCAGAGGCTGGACAGCTGCCGGGTGGAGATAGACGGGCAGCAGAAGGGCGTGCTGGTGCTCCGGCAGCAGAACGCAAAGGGCTGAAAATGCAAAAAATCAGGGCGGCCGGGAGAGCATCTCTCCCGGCCGCCCTGTATCTTCGGGCTTACTGGGTTATGGCGCCCCAGTACACCTCCGCAATGCCAAGCTCCGGGTGCTCTGCGGTGCTGCCCACAAGCATACAGTATTGGTACCTGCCGTCCCCCAGCTGGGGAACGCGCTCCAGCGCCTCCGCCTTTGGGAGGGAGGCGATCTCCAGGTACTCCGGCTGCCGGGGCCAGCTATCCTTTTGTTATCCGGCGGAATTCCCTGCGGGTGTCTCCGGTGTAGCCCAGCAGCAGGTCGGGGTTTTTGCCCTTCATCAGCAGGGCGAGCTCCTGGATCTGCCGGCCGCCGGCGCTGGCCCCCGCCTTGAGCCTGCAGAGCGCCTTTACCGTGCCCCTCGCGTCCCCCACCATGGCCTCCGAGCTCACCGGCACAAACATGTAGCTGGTGGAGTGGCGGTAGAGCCAGCGGGCGTCGC